>JANQTR010000173.1:5416-13435 GCA_030731635.1 Erythrobacter sp.
GTGCAGGGCCGCAACAGCGGGGCTGCGGTTTCGGTGCGGTATGAACGCAACATCGCCTATGGCAATGACAGCGTGGACAGCAATACATTGAGCGGGGTTGCGCGCGGCACGCTGGCGGTGATCCCGAATGCGCTGAGTTTTGAAGCGGGGGCGCTGGCATCACGCACGCAATTGGATGGCAGCGGCGGAACAACCGCCAACCCATTGGCCAGCCAGGACGCGGAAAGCCGGTTCTACAGCGCCTATGCCGGGCCGAGCCTCAACACCCGTGTTGGCGCAGTGGATGTGAGCGGCATTGCTCGCGTGGGTTACAACCGGTTTGAAACCGATGCGGCGTTGGTCAATCCTCAGGGAGATGTCGTCGATGTGTTCGATGACAGCGTGACCTATCTCGGCCAAGTGCGCGCCGGGGTTCGCCCGGGCGAGATTGCGCCTGTCGGCCTGGCGGTCACCGCAGGCGGTTTTCAGGAAGATATCTCCAACCTCGATCAGCGGGTGCGCGATCTCTATGTGCGCGGCGATGTGACCGTGCCGGTATCGCCCACGCTCGCACTGGTGGCAGGCGCTGGCTATGAAGATGTCGAAATCTCCAGCCGCGATGCACTGCGCGATGTTAACGGCGCGCCAGTGGTCGGCAGCGATGGCCGCTTTGTGACCGATAGCGCCGCGCCGCGCCAGATTGCCTTCGCGGTTGACGGCCTGTTGTGGGATGTCGGCGTCTTGTGGCGCCCAAGTTCACGCACCAATCTGGCGGCGTCGGTTGGTCGGCGTTACGATTCGACCACCTATTACGGCACCTTCACCTATGCCCCCAACCAGCGCAGCGCCTTTGCCCTGTCGGTGTATGACGGGGTAAGCGGGTTTGGTGGTTCGCTGAACAATTCGCTCGCAGGCTTGTCGAGCGATTTTGAGGCGATCCGCAATCCCGTGACCGGTGATTTCGGCGGGTTGGTGACCGGAGCCGAAGGGCAATCGATCATCGGCGGGTTGGGCTCGGCTCGGTCGGCGGCGTTCCGCGGACGCGGCGTGCGCGCTTCGTACCAACGCACCTTGGGCCGCACCACAGCGGCGCTCGGCGCTGGCTATGACCGGCGCACCTTCATCGCGGCGCAGGGCACCGTGCTAGCGGCGGTCGATGGGCTGACCGATGAAAGCTACTATGTGGTCGGCGGCCTTTCGCGGCAACTTGGTCAGAGCGCCAACATCACCACCAATGCTTACGTCAACTGGTTCGATGCGTCGGGCAGCGATGGCAATGTCACCGCGCTTGGCGGATCGGCGGCTTACAACCAATCGATCACCCAGCGCCTGACCGGACGGGCCGCGCTTGCGGTTGATTACATCGACAGCGATTTCTCCGCTGAAGACTTCGCCGTTGCCACCGCGCTGGTTGGCCTGCGCTACAATTTCTGACGAGGGGCCACAGTCTCATGTATGAACATCACTATGGTTTCAGCGGGCGTCCGTTTCAGCTTACCCCTGATCCGCAGTTCTATTTCGAAAGCACCAGCCACAAGAAAGCGATGAGCTATCTTGGCTATGGTCTGAGCCAGGGTGAAGGCTTTATCGTCATTACCGGCGAAGTCGGCGCGGGCAAATCGACCCTGGTGGCGCACCTGATGCAGCGGATTGATCCGTCGGCTTTGACGGTGGCGCAGGTCGTCACCTCGGCGCTAGATGGTGCCGAGATTGTGCATGTCGTGGCACAGGCGTTTGGCCTTGCTGTCGAAGGGCATGACAAGGCCGGGGCTCTGGGCGCGATCGAACGGTTTCTGCAGGACGAGGCGCGCGCCGGACGGCGCTGTCTGCTGGTGGTAGACGAATGCCAGAGCCTTGATCTGACCGCATTGGAAGAACTGCGGATGTTGTCGAACTTTCAGCTGGGGTCGCACCCCCTGCTGCAAAGCCTGTTGCTGGGCCAGCCCGAGTTTCGCCGCACTGTCGCGCGCCACCCCGATCTTGAACAACTGCGCCAGCGGATCATCGCATCGCACCACCTTGAGGCGCTGGATGCGGACGAGGTTGAACATTATGTGCGCCACCGCCTGATGCAGGTCGGCTGGAACGGCTATCCCGCCTTTGCCGAAGGGCTGCTTGATGCGCTGTACCACCACACTGATGGGATCCCGCGGCGGGTCAATCAGGTGATGAACCGCCTGTTGCTGCTGGGCGCGATTGAAGAGCGCGACGAATTGTCGCTGGCGATGCTGGGCGAAGTGATGGCGGAAATGGCCGCGGATCAGACGCGCGGTGTCCGCGGCGGTAGCGGTGATCTCAGGACGGCACCTGCTGCGGTCGCCCAGGCTGCGCCTGACGCGGCTGTGCCCCGGACGCCCGACAGCTTACCCGCCACCGAAGTCGCCGCGCTGCTGGCGTCGCGCGATGCCCGCACCGCTGAACTCGAAGCTGCGATCGGCGAATTGCAGGCCGCTGGCATGGGTCAGCGCGATGCGATGGGCGAACCGCTGGCGTCCGAAGATGCCCGGATCGCCGAGGCACGCTTTGCCACTGCGCTTGAACGGATCGAGGCGCGGCTGGAAGAACAGGAGCAATCATTCCGCCATGTGCTCACCATGCTGATCGAATGGCTTGAGGAAGACCCGTCGCGCGAGGCGGCATGACATGAACGCTCGGTTCGACCCAGACTTTGCGCAAGCTGCGCCAGCAATCGTCAATGGCCTGTCGGTCGATGTCGAAGACTGGTTTCAGGTCGGCGCATTTGAGAACGTGATTGCCCGCGGCGAGTGGGACAGCATCAAGACCCGCGTGGAAGACAATGTCTACCGCGTGCTCGATCTGTTTGCCGAAGCTGACGTCCATGCGACGTTCTTCACGCTTGGCTGGGTGGCACAGCGCCATCCCGACATGATCCGCCGGATTGTTGCAGGCGGCCACGAAATCGCCAGCCACGGCTATGATCACGCGCGGGTATTCACGTTTGATCGCAAGGCTTTTGCCGAAGATATTCGCAAGGCGCGCAGCATCCTTGAAGATTGCGCGGGGGCGGCGGTAACTGGCTACCGCGCGCCGAGTTTTTCGATTGATCAGCGCACGCCATGGGCCTTCGCTGAACTGGCTGACCAAGGCTACGCCTATTCCAGCAGCGTCGCGCCGGTGGTGCATGATCACTACGGCTGGCCCGAAGCGCCGCGCTTTGCGTTTCGCCCGCTGCCTTGGTCGCAGATGGTCGAACTGCCGGTGACCACGGCTATGATGGGCGGCAGGCGCGTGGCGGCAGGCGGCGGCGGGTTTTTCCGGGTGCTGCCCTATGCCTTTTCCCGCTGGGCGATCCGGCAGGTCAATCGCGACGAGGGCCGCCCGGCGGTGTTCTATTTCCATCCGTGGGAAGTTGATCCTGATCAGCCGCGGGTGCCCAATGCACCGATGCGATCGCGCATGCGGCATTACACCGGCCTTGCCAAGATGGCGGGCAAGCTGAGCGACCTCGTGCATGAATTCCGCTGGGGCCGGATGGACGTGATCGCGCATCGTGAAGCCGCGCGTGCGGGCGAACTCGCCCCGCCGCCGATGGTTGCGGATAATCCTGCATGAATGCGCCGGTGAAAACCGGCGAGGCCGTGCGCTTGGTCGATTTCGGCGACGCACAGGACATGCGCCGGATCGACAGCTTTGCCGCCGAAGCGGGTGCAAGCCTGTTTCACCGCCCTGCGTGGCTGGCTGCGGTGCAAGCTGGGACGGGACAGCGCGCTGCAGGGCTGGTGGCTGAACAGATGGGCGTGGTCACAGGTTGGCTGCCGCTGACCGAGGTGCGTTCTGCCCTGTTTGGCAAGGCGCTGGTTTCGAGCGGATTCGGGGTTGGCGGCGGGATTTGTGCTGGCAGCGATGCCGCAGTGCGCGCGCTCGCCAAAGCGGCAGAGGCTTACGCGCAGACCTGCGGCTTTGGCAGCATCGAACTGCGCGGCGGGACAATCCCGCAAGGCTGGGACACGTGGAGCGACAAGCATTGCGGCTTTGAACGCGCGTTGGCGTGCGATGATGAAGCGGAATTGCTCGCCATCCCGCGCAAGGCCCGCGCCGAAGTGCGCAAGGGGCTTGGTTTTGGTCACAAGGTCACCATTGGCCGCGATGCGCGCGATGTGGCGGTACATTATGCCTGCTACAGCGAAAGCGTGCGCAACCTTGGCACGCCGGTGTTTCCGCGCGAGTTGTTCCGGGCGATGCTGAACGCCTTTCCAGACAGCAGCGATATCCTTACCGTGTGGCAGGGCGATATCCCGCTGGCGAGTGTGCTGAGCTTTTACCATAATGGCGCGGTGCTGCCGTTTTGGGGCGGGGGCAGCCACGCCGCCCGGCCTGCGCGCGCCAATGAGCTGATGTATTATGAATTGATGTGCCACGCACGCAGGCAAGGCATGACACGGTTCGATTTCGGGCGCTCCAAGACCGGCAGCGGGCCTTACAGCTTCAAAAAGAACTGGGGCTTTGATCCGGTGCCGCTGACCTATGGGGCATGGTCTGACGGGGATGCGCCCAAGCGCAATATTGATCCCACCGATGCCAGCTACAGCCGCAAGATTGATCTGTGGAAGAAGCTGCCGCTGCCGATCGCCAACATGCTGGGGCCGTGGATTGCGCGCGGGCTGGCGTGATGGGGGAAATCCTGTTCCTTGCCCACCGTGTGCCGTTTCCACCGGATCGCGGCGACCGGATCCGTTCGCACCACCTGCTGAAGGCGCTGGCGGGCCTTGCCCCGGTGCATGTCGGCTGCTTTGCCGAGGGTGACCGCGCAGGCGAGGCGGATTTGGCCGCCATCGCCGCATCGCACTGCATCGTGCCGCGCGGCAAACCGCTGGCGCTGGCCGGGATCGAAGCCGTACTGACGGGCAAGCCTGTCAGCCTTACCGCGTTTCACAGCCGCAAGCTTGCCGCATGGGTGCGCGGTACCATCGCTGCGCGCAATATCACCGCGATCGTCGTTTTCTCGGGTCAGATGGGGCAGTATGTGCCCGATGATTTCACCGGCCGGGTGGTGATCGACCTGTGCGACGTCGATAGCGCCAAATTTGCAAGCTACGCCGAAGCCGGCGAGAAGGTGTGGCTCAACGCTCGCGAAGCGCGGTTGCTGGCGGGCGAAGAAGAACGGTTCGGCCACCGAGCCGACGCAACGATCCTGATCTCGCAGGCAGAAGCGGCGCTGTATCGCAGTTGCCTGATCAATCCGGCGGCAGTCAATATTCAGGTGATCGGCAACGGCATCAACGCTGCGTTTTTTGATCCTGTCGGCATCGTCCCGCAGCCGGTCATTGCAGGTCTGCCGGGGCCGCATTTTACCTTTACCGGACAGATGGATTACCGGCCCAACGAACAGGCAGCGCTGTGGGTGATCGAAGCGCTGATGCCGAAATTGCGCGCGCGTTATCCCACCGCGATGTTCCATGTGGTGGGGCGCAATCCGACCGGCAAGTTGATGGCCTATCACGGCACCCCCGGTGTGCAGATATGGGGCGAGGTGCCAGACGTGCGCCCCTTCATCGCTGCGGCGGACATGGTGCTTGCCCCGCTGCTGATCGCGCGGGGGGTGCAGAACAAAGTCTTGGAAGCAATGGCGATGGCGCGGGCCGTGGTGGTCACGCCTGACGCGGCCACCGGGATCGCGGCGCAGGACGGCGCGCAATGGCTGGTGAGCCCGCCCGATGCGGAGGCGATGTGCGGCGTGATCGCGCCGCTGCTCGCCGATCCTGATGGCCGGGCGCAACTGGGCGCGGCAGCGCGGCAATTCGTGCTCGATCACCATGGGTGGGACGCGATGCTGGCTCCGCTGGCGGATATGGTCGCAAGTGGCGAGGAGAGGACGGCTCATGCCGCCTGAACCTGCCGCCATGCCCGATGCTGCCGCGAACGCCAGCCTTGGCCGCATTCCCGATGCGTGGCGTGCGCCGCTGTTGGCGCTCGGCGCAGCATGGTTGGCGCTGATTGCCGTGACTTCGCCAAGCTGGGGCGAGATGCTGCACCAGTGGTGGAATATCGATACCTACAATCACCTGTTGCTGGTGCCGTTCATCGCCGGCTGGCTGGTCGCGTTGAAAGAGGATGAACTGGCGCAGCTTGCGCCCAAGCCGTTTCTCCCCGGTCTTGTGCTGGTCGCAGCCGGGTTGGGGATGTGGTGGGCAGGGCGCGTCCTTGGCTTCAACCTGATCGCCCATGCTGGTGCCGTCGGTGCGGTGCTGGCAGCGGTAATCGCGGTGCTGGGCCTGCGGGTATCGCTGTTGCTCGCGCTGCCGATTGGCTTTGCTGGCTTCCTCGTTCCGTTCGGCGATGAGATCATACCGCCGCTGCAATTCATCACCGCTGATATCGCGATTGCACTGACCCATGCGAGCGGCATTCCGGCAGAGATTGACGGCATCTATATCGACACGCCTGCCGGCCTGTTCATCGTTGCCGAGGCGTGTTCGGGGGTCAAGTTCCTGATCGCGATGGTGACTTTGGGCGTGCTGGTAAGCTTCACCCGCTTTGCCAGCTGGGGCAAACGCGCCGCGTTTTTGGCCGCATGCATCATCGTGCCAATCCTCGCCAATGGCGTTCGCGCGTGGGCGACGATCTTTGTCGCGCAATATGTCGGGGCCGAAAAGGCGACCGGGTTTGACCATATCATTTATGGCTGGGTGTTCTTCGCCATTGTGGTCGCCGCGATGCTGGCAGGGGCATGGCGGTTTTTTGAACGTGAGCCCGAAGACTATGGCTGGCGTGCTGGGCAGCTGGCTCAATGGGGCTGGCTGACCCGCGCCGAGGATCGCAGCGCCGCACCCACCACCGCAGCATTCGCCATCGCCGCCATGGCCGCGATTGCTGCGCTGGCAGCGATGCTCTAGGCCAGCGCCCAACATGTGCGGAATTGCCGGAATCTTTCATGCTGAAACCCCCAAGCCGGTTGATCCGGCGCGGGTTGAACGGATGTGTGACGCGTTGGCGCACCGCGGGCCGGATGGTGCGGGGGTATGGACCGATCATGGGGTGGGGCTGGGCCACCGCCGCCTGTCGATCATCGATGTCGCAGGCTCTCCGCAACCGATGCATTCGGCAGATGGCCGTGCGGTGATCGTCTTCAACGGCGAAATCTACAATTTCCGCGAATTGCGCAGCGAGCTGGAGCAGGCCGGGTTCACCTTCCGCACATCAGGCGATACCGAGGTGATCCTCGCCGCATGGCAACGCTGGGGTCCGGATTGCCTCGCGCGGCTTGATGGGATGTTCGCCTTTGCGCTGTATGACCGCGACAAGCGCCAGCTGTTTCTGGCGCGCGACCGGTTCGGGGTAAAGCCGCTGTTCTATGCGCCGCTGTCGGATGGCAGCATAGCCTTTGCCTCGGAGCTGAAGGGCCTGCTCGCGCACCCCTTGCTGCGCCGCCGGGTCAACCCGCAAGCGATTGAGGCTTACATGACCTGGGGCTATGTCCCCGATAGCCATTCGATCCTTGCCGGCGTCGAAAAGCTGCCTGCGGGGCATTTCTTGCTGCTTCAGCAAGGCCGTGCACCGGGCCGCCCGCAGCGCTGGTGGGACATTGATTTCACCGGGCGTGAGCGTGGGAGCGAGGCGGATCTGTCGGCGCAGCTCGTCCACTTGCTGCGCGAAGCCGTGCGGTCGCGCATGGTCGCCGATGTGCCACTGGGCGCGTTCCTATCGGGCGGGGTCGACAGCTCAGGCGTGGTCGCCTTGATGAGCGAGGCGAGCGCCGCGCAGGTGCAGACCTGCTCCATCGGCTTCGATGTCGCCGCCTATGACGAGACGAGCTACGCCCGTCAGGTTGCGGCAAAGTTCGGGGCCGATCATCAGGAACGGATCGTTGCGACCGATGATTTCGGCGCGATTGATTCGCTGGCGGCGATGTTTGATGAACCCTTTGCCGATGCCTCTGCCTTGCCAACATGGCGGGTGTGCCAGCTGGCGCGCGAACGGGTGACGGTGGCGCTGTCGGGTGACGGCGCGGATGAGGCGTTTGGCGGATACCGGCGGCAGGTGTTCCACCACCACGAGGAACGTGCGCGCTCTGTGCTGCCT
>JANQTR010000174.1 GCA_030731635.1 Erythrobacter sp.
GCCAGCGCGACCAGTCATCGTAACCGACCCCCAGTTCGCCGCCCAGCAACAGCGACCGGAAGCCGGTGCAGTCGATGAAGAAATCGCCTGCAACCCGCGTCCCGCCTGCCAGGGTGATTGCCGTCAGGTCGCCGGTTTCGCCATTGCGTTCCATGCTTTCCACAATGCCTTCGGTGCGGGTGACGCCGCGCTTTTCGGCATATTCGCGCAGGTACAGGGCATAGCGGCTGGCATCGAAGTGGTAGGCATAGGCAAGGCCCGTCATCGCCGTGTTGCCGACCCGGTCAAGCTTGCCGAACCGCGCCTGATGGGCCGCCTGCTGGTGCAGCGAATAATCCCACAGCCCGCGCGCCTCCGGATTCGCCGCGCCCATCTGCGAACGCCGCCAATAGTGGTGAAACGCTGCCCCGCCCAGGTTCATCCCGGTATCGCCAAAAGTGTGCAGATACCGGCTGCCGATCCGCCCCCAGTCGACAAATTCGATCCCCAGCTTGAAAGTGCCCGAGGTGCGGCGCAGGAAATCATGCTCGTCCAGCCCGAGGATGCTGTTCAGCCGGATGATCTGCGGGATCGTCGCCTCGCCCACGCCGACTGTGCCGATGCTTTCGCTCTCGACCAGCTCGATGGTCAGGCGCTGGCCCAGCAGCTTGGCAAAGGCCGCCGCAGTGATCCATCCAGCGGTGCCGCCGCCGACGATCACCAGCTTCTGCACGCCGTCCTGCCCCATGGTCATGCCGCCGCCGGACGGAAGAAAGCGTTGATCGTCAGCCGTCCCTCATGCGGATCGGCAGGCAGCGGCGCTGCGTTGTCGATCACCCCGCTGTGAAGGATATTGCCGCGATAGAATACCGCGCGGTTGAAGGCGCCCGTCACCACATGCGTCCGTTCAAAATGCGGCGCGCCATCGGTGGTATAGGCCGCCGGGGGAAGCCCCGTGCGCGCGACATCGGCCTGCAACGCCGCAGCATAGTGCGGGTAATCATTCGCCGTCAAAGCCTCCATGCCGGTTGCGCGATGGCGGAAAAACGCCGTTCCGCCATGCGCGGTGCGGTGCAGGTAAAGCATCATCGCAATCTGCGTGGGATCGGTGCCATCGACATGCGGCAGACGCTGGATCGGCAGCAGATCGGCCGGCGCAGTGGTAACGATCGAATACCACGCCTGCATCTCCCACGCCCGGCCATAGGGGCCAAACCACAGATCCAGCAGCGGCGAGAGCTGCGCGAGCCAGCTTGCGCATACAGCAGGATCAAGCGCCGCCCGAACGCCTGGGTATTGCGGAGAGATTTTTGCAAAATTATGCAAAAATGTGCTTGAGATGACGTGTTCGGGCGCTTCAAGAAGCCCGTCGACTGTGACAAGCTGATGATTTGACGATGAAAATGCATCAATGCGGGGGTCAGCAAGCGCCAGATCCCAGCCCCGGGGTGATTTCTGCTGCGCCAATGCCTGAGGATTTGTCATGGGTTCAAGCCTATCAAATCCGCGCGGCAAGTCTATCTCTACGCATTAAATAACGGATAATCATCGAAAAAAATAAGATCGACGCCTAAGGCTGGGGATTGAGCGGGTGATCGGTCCAGCGCGATGCACGACAGGTGTGGGGGATTGGGGAAACTGTATCAATCAAGCAACATTTTGCCCGATTATGCGCAGCATTCACGCGTTTCAGGGCTGTTGGCGACGCAATAGCCTTCTGAAAATACGTTGAGAAATAGGTTTTTCCTGCACTCTTCGACCAAATGGCGATTGGCGATTTACCTGCAGCTTGCATTGCGCTATGAAAAAATCTGCAAAAGCGCACGCATGATGTCGCTTGCTGGAGGGGATTGTGATGAAAGTGAACGGGACCAACGTAAGCGCGCGTCTGCTGTGCGGGGCGGCAACTTTCCTGGCTTTGGCCGCAACCGGCACGCCCGTGCTGGCGCAGGATGCCGATGAACCGACAGCCTCCGAAACCGAAGGCGATGCGATCGTCGTCACCGGGATCCGTGGATCGATCGAATCCTCGCTGGATGCCAAGCGCAACGCAACGTCGATCGTCGAAGTGATTTCCTCTGAAGACATTGGCCTGCTGCCTGACCAATCCATTGCCGATACGCTGGCGCGCCTGCCCGGTGTCACCGCCCAGCGCGTGCGCGGTCGTTCGCAGCAGGTTTCGATTCGCGGCCTTGGCCCGGATTTCAGTCTCGCGCTGCTCAATGGCCGCGAAGTGGTGTCGGCGGGCAACAACCGCGGGATCGAATTTGACCAGTTCCCGTCCGAGCTGATCGGGACAGGCGTGGTCTACAAGACCGGCGATGCGCAGCTGGCCGCCATCGGTATCGCCGGTGCAGTCGACCTCCGCACGATCAAGCCGCTCGATTCCAAGAAGCGCCAGATCACGGCATCGGCCACTTACACCATCAATGACAGCGGATCATTGAACCCTGATTTCGCCGATGATGGCTACCGCTTCTTTGCCTCTTATATTGATCAGAACGACGCCGGAACGCTCGGCTGGTCATTGGGCGCGACGGTTCAGTCAATTCCGACCCAGTTCATCTCGCGCGAGCTGAAGACCAACCAGTTTCAGGTCGCCACCACGCCAGACGGCGTGATTTTCCCGCGTGACAACCCGCGTCAGGGCGTGGTCAGCCGCACGTTTGAACGCACCTCGATCGCAGGTGCGTTGCAGTTTGAACCGACCGAGCGTTTCTCGCTG
Source organism: Erythrobacter sp. (assembly GCA_030731635.1). Taxonomy (GTDB): domain Bacteria; phylum Pseudomonadota; class Alphaproteobacteria; order Sphingomonadales; family Sphingomonadaceae; genus Erythrobacter. Next base: position 2,705 of record JANQTR010000174.1, read on the forward strand.
TCGATTGACGGGTTCTACACCGATACCAGCGATTCCGGGATTTTTCGCGGCACCGAAACACCGATTGCTGCGTGGAGCACCAATGGCGGCGCGCAGGTTGAGGGCGTCACCGGCAGCGGTCCGTTTGCGACCTCGGCAACCTATTCCAATGTCTTTCCGATCTTGCGCACCGATACCGAGGGCGCGGAATCCGAAATTTTCGCCATCGGCGGCAATCTCGAATGGAAGGTCACCGACAACATCGGCATCGTGCTCGACTATGGCTACTCGACGCTCAATCGCAACGATATCGACTTTGAATCCTATGCGGGCACCGGGCGCAATGGCAGCGGTGCGGCGGACACCCTCACCTTCAACTTTGCGCCTGATGGGCAATACAGCATCGATGGGCTGATCGATTACACCGATCCCGCCAATGTGCTGCTGACCGATCCGGGCGGCTGGGGTCAGGTCGGCTTCCTGCGTGAGCCGGAGATCAATGATGAACTCCACCAGCTGCGCGCCGAGGCGTATTATGAATTCGATGGCGGCTTGATTGACCGCATCACCGTGGGCTGGCTCTATACCGACCGGACCAAGGATTTTGACAACAACGGCACGTTCCTGCGTCCGGGCACGGGGTTTGTGGACAGCTCGCTGGCGATCCCGGCGGACATCATTGTCGGGTCGACCGACACCGGCAGTCTTGGCCAGAACATCATCGCCTATGATCCGTCGTCGCTGCTGACCAGCGGAGCCTACCTGTTGGAGCGCGCGACCGATGATACCGAATGGGTGGTGGATGAGAAAATCCACAATTTCTACGTTCAGGCCAATATCAATGGCGATCTTGGGCCGGTGCCGGTGCGCGGCAATATCGGCCTGCGCTATGCCGATACTGATCAATCCTCGATCGGCACGATCAGCGGTGGTTTCATCAATGATGTAAGCGCCAGCTATGGCAACTGGTTGCCGAGCATGAACCTCTCGTTCGAGATCATGCCTGACACTTTCATCCGTATCGCGGCGGCCAAGACGGTTACACGGTCGCGGTTGGATCAGCTGGCGGCGAACCAGAACATCACCGTTAATCCGCTGAGCTGCACTGATACCAATGGCGATCAAATCCCCGATACCGTGATCGGCTTTAACCCGCCGACTCTGGTGTGCTTCAATCTGGGCGGCGGGAACCCGACGCTGCGACCGTATCAGTCGACATCGTATGACATCTCGTTCGAGAAGTACTTCACGCCGGGTTCGGCGATCATCGTCGCTGCGTTCCACAAGGATCTGTCGGACTGGATTATCGATTTCAATCAGCTGATTGACCTCACCCAACAGATCAACAATGCCGGGTTTGGTTCAATCCTGACCACCGCGCCAGAAATATCCACCGGTGTGTTCAACGGTCCGGTCAACTTCGCCGATGGCACGATCACCGGGATCGAAGGCACGGTGCGCGTCAACTTCGGCGATGTCACCGATACGCTGGACGGATTTGGCGGGTTCTACTCCGTCACCTACTCTGACGCGAAGGTGCAGGGGCAGAATACCAACGCGATCCCGATCCCGGGCTATTCGGATGTCACCTGGTCGGGCGATATCTTCTACGAAAAGTATGGCTTCCGCGCCAAGCTCGCTGCTCGTTACCGCGCCGGGTTCCTGTCGGAAGTGCAGAACTTTGCAGGCGGGCTCGACGGGGCGGATGCGCAGGGGGAAACCATTCTCGATGCGCAGATCGGTTACACCTTCGACAAGCCGGGTAGTGCGCTGAACGGGGTCGCCATTCTGGCCGAGGTGTTTAACCTGACCAACGAACCTTTCGTGACGCAGAACGACCTGATCGGTGCGGGCGGCAACACTGTCGGCACCTTCCCGAGCCGGCATGAGCTGTACGGACGGACGTTCAACTTCACGATCCGCAAGAACTTCTGATCGCGACGCCCTCGGGTCGCCTCAGGGTTGCAGGAAGGGCTCGCCAGCGATGGCGGGCCCTTTCGCGTTCAGGCGCGGGTTAGCGTCAATTTGACGCGTGTTTGGCGCGGGCCAGGCGCGGCTTGACCCCGGTTAGACCCCCTCCAGACCCCCGCTTGCCTGATGTTTCACGGGAAACATTGGGGCAGGGGGCGTCAGCCGGCGATTGGCGGGGCGGCGCAGTGGCGGGCGATGAAATCGGCGTGCGACTGCATGGCGGAAACCGCCTCATCCATCGCCTTGCGGATCGCCGCCATCCGGTCAGCCACCGGCACCTGGGTTCGCATCGAAGCGAGCGCCGGGGCGTTGGCAGGAACGATCCCCTGCCCGAGATAGACCGCGATCCAGCTGGGGTTGGTGAACAATTCGCGTTCGTCCGAAACCAGCATGCCATGGTTGCGGAAATGGTCGATCTTGTATTGCAGGCTGTCGGGGATCGGCATGGCGGCGCAGTACCGCCACAGCTCGGAATCGTCGCGTTCACTGGCCTTGTAATGCAGGATCAGAAAATCGCGGATGCGTTCATATTCGCCCGTGGTCTGGGCGTTGTATTCACGCGATAAAAGCGGCGACATGGTGCTGTCCGGCAGCAGTGCGATCAGCCGCAATATGCCATATTGGATCAGGTGCAGGCTGGTCGATTCCAGCGGCTCCATGAACCCCGCCGACAGCCCGATGGCGACGCAATTGCGCTTCCAGAATTCGCGCCGCTTGCCCGTGATAAACCGCAGCGTGCGCGGGTCGGTGAGCGGGTCGCCATCGAGGGTGGAGAGCAGTTCTGCGCTCGCTTCATCCTCGGAAATGAATTCGCTGCAATGCACATAGCCGTTGCCGGTGCGGTGCTGGAGCGGGATGCGCCATTGCCACCCGGCGGCTTTGGCGGTGGAGCGGGTATAGGGGGTGAAGGCGCCCTTCGCGCTCCCCCTTTCGCTGGGCACCGCCACCGCGCGATCACAGGGGAGCCAGTGCTGCCAGTTGTCGTAGCCTGCCTCCAGCGCCTCCTCGATCAGAAGGCCCCGGAACCCGCTGCAATCAATGAAAAATTCGCCCGTGACGGCCATGCCATTTTCGAGCGTTACCGCCTCGATAAAGCCATTGTTACCGTGCAAAGTGACATCGACAACGCGCCCCTCAACCCGTGTCACGCCGCGCGCTTCGGCAAACTGGCGCAGGAACGCCGCATAGAGCCCGGCATCGAAGTGGTAGGCATAATCGAAAGTCGATTGGATCATCCGCCGGTCAGGGGAAGGGTGGGTGAATTTGCCCGCCTTGGCCATCGCCCAGCACATGGAAAAATCATCGATCGGGCCCGCTGTGCGCCCCGCCAGATGCTCGCGCATCCAGTGGTGATAGAACGGCACTTGATCAAATTCCGCGCCATATTGACCGAAGGGGTGGAAGTACGAATGGCCCCGCCGTCCCCAATCGACAAATTCGATCCCGAGTTTGAATGATCCCTGTGTGGCGCGCACAAACGTCGCCTCGTCGATACCGAGGCGGCGGTTGAAGGTGCGGATCGCCGGGATCGTCGCTTCGCCCACGCCGACAGTGCCGATCGCCACGCTTTCGATCAGGGTGATGTGACAATCGCGCCCCACGGCGTCTGCGAGCGCCGCTGCGGCCATCCACCCCGCGCTGCCTCCGCCGACAATAACGATATTTTTCAGCGGGGTGGCTTCGGCCATTTTAGCCGCCGCAGCTTTCGCGGATCAGCAGGCTGGTTTCCAGCCGCTGCGAAATCGCCGGGCCATCACCTTTGTCGATCAGTTTGGACACCAGCATCCGCCCGGCCAGGTTGGCGTCCTGATCGATGGTGGTCAATTGCGGGGTGACAAGCCGGGCGGCGGGGATGTTGTCATAGCCGACCACTGAGACATCCTCTGGCACGCGCACGCCTGACCGGGTCAGCGCCCGGATCGCACCGATGGCAATCAGATCGCTGGCGGCGAACACCGCGTCAAATTGCAAGCCCCCGGCAATCGCGCTGCGGATCGCGGCTTCGGCGGAATGCACCTCGAATTGGGCGGGCAAGATCAGCGTCTCGTCCAGCGGCAGGTCGGCGCGTTCGAGCGCCTGCTTGTAGCCGCGATGGCGCTGTTCGGCCTCTGGCGCTTCGGTATCGCCGAGGAACAAGATACGGCGGCGCCCCAATCGGGCCAGATGGGCGGTTGCCCGCCGACCGCCTGCGACATTGTCCGACCCGATGGCGCAATATTGCGCATCGGGAAATTCAGCTCCCCACACCACAAAGCGATTGTCGCGCGCAGCGAGCGCGTTGAATTCGTGGTGGAGCGAGCTTTGCCCGATAAACACCACGCCGGTCGCGCGGCTGGTGCTCATGGCGTAGTCAAGGTCTTCGCCTGCGCGGGGGGAAAGATGGCTGATCAAAAGGTCCGCGTTGCGTTCGCGCGCCGCTTCGGCAATTCCCGCCAGCAGTTCGAGGAAGAACGGGTCCGCCACCCGGCTGTCGCGCGCTTGCGGAGCGGGGACGACCACCGCAATGGTGGCATCCGCGCCGCTTGGTCCGCTGGGCATACTGGCGCGAAATTCGTAGTCATGCGCCCGGGCGATCTGCCAGATTTGCTGCTTGGTCCGTCGTTTGACCGATGGGCTGTCGTTCAGCGCGCGGCTGACCGTTGAGATCGATACGCCAGCTTCGCGCGCGATGTCTTCCAGAGTGGCACTGCGTCTGGTCGGCGAGGGGTTGTCAGCCATGGTCCCCACTTACCCCTTTTGCACCGCCCAATATCCCGTCCCGTGTGCCAGCAACTGTGGCAGAGCGCCGCCTTTGCCCACCAAGCTGTCAGTCGCAAGCGTTTCGGCCGCTTCCCACCCGGCGGGCGGGTTCCAGCGGCATGTCGTATCGCCGAGGTTGAATGCGCACAACACCGTTTCGCCATCACCGCTGCGCAGGAAGGCGACGATATCATCCGGCGCATCGATCAGCGTGATGTCCCCGCTGACCAAAGCCGGGAATTTGCGCCGCAATGCCAGGATCTGGCGCGCGTAAGACAGGGTCGAACAGGGGTCTGTGGCCTGACTGTCGGCAGCAAGGCTGGCGTGCGCCTGATCAAGCTTGAGCCAAGTGCGGTTTGCGCTGGAAAACCCGGCTTGCGGTGCATGGGCCTGCCACGGCATCGGAGTGCGCGCCCCATCGCGGCCCAGCGTGTGCGGCCAGTTGGCGATCGCTTCGGGATCGCGCAGGTCTTCGAACGCGACCTCGCCTTGGGGAAGGCCCAGTTCTTCGCCCTGATAGATGATCGGATTGCCGCGCAGTGCCAGCAGCAGCAGCAGACCGAGCCGCGCGGCGCGGGGCTGATCGCCGTCGCGCGTCCAGCGGGTGACCGCGCGCGGCGCATCATGGTTGGAAAACGCCCATGATGGCCAGCCTTCGCCCGGCTCCCCGCTCCATTGCGACAGGGTCGCGCGCACCAATGGCGCGGTCAGGCGCGGGGCATAGAGGAAGTCGAAATTATAGGCTGAATCCAGTCGCTTGCCGCCTTGAGTGAAGGCCTTCATCTCAGCCAGCGGTTCGGGCCCGCCGACTTCGGCCACGGTGAAGCGGCCCGGAAATTCGTCGATCGTCGCGCGGATCCGTTCGAGGAAGCCAGTTATATCGGGGTGAGATTGGTTGTACTGCTTCACCTGCATATCGAACGGGCGCGTCACCAGTTCCATCGGCAGGCCGCTCGGCGGATTGTCTCGCAATTCCGGATCGTGCATCGAAAAATTCAGTGCATCGAGCCGGAACCCGTCAACGCCCCGCGCCAGCCAGAACCGCGCCACATCCAGCAGCGCATCCTGCACCGCAGTATTGTGGACGTTCAGATCAGGCTGCGAGGTGAGGAAATTGTGCAGGTAATATTGCTTGCGCGGGCCATCCCATTGCCATGCCGATCCGCCGAACACCGATTGCCAGTTCGATGGAGGCGAACCGTCAGGTTTGGGGTCGGCCCAGACGTACCAATCGGCCTTGGGATTGGTGCGATTGGCGCGGCTTTCCTGAAACCACGCATGTTCATCAGACGTGTGCGAATAGACCTGATCGATGATCACTTTCAGCCCCAAGGTGTGGGCTTTCTCGATGATGTGGTCGAAATCGGCAAAGGTGCCAAAGCTCGGGTCGATCCCGCAGTAATCGGCCACATCATAGCCGAAATCATGCATCGGCGAGGTGAAGAAGGGCGAAATCCAGATGCCATCGACACCAAGTTCGGCGATGTAATCCAGCCCTTGCGCGATACCGGCAAGATCACCGATCCCGTCGCCATTGGTGTCGCGAAAGCTGCGCGGATAGATCTGATAAATCACCGCCCCGCGCCACCACGCCAGCGCGGGTTTGGCGGTCGGAGCAGCATCGGCCATCACGGTTGCCATTACTCGTCGGTCTCCAGAATGCAGGCAACAAAGCCAAAGGCGGGAAGCGTGATCAGGGCTGCGCCGGGGGCGGCGAGCGTGCTTGGGCACTCCCCCAGCAATGGCGCGATACCGGCGGCGCGGTAGCTTACCTCGACATGGCGCGAAAGCCCGGTTGCGCTGGTATTGAACGCGATCAACACCCGCTGTCCGGTTTCGGGATCATCGCGTTCCACCACCAACAGGCCGGGCGCTGTTTCATCGAATGCGCGCACTGTAGTCAGCCCGCGCCGCAGCGCGGGGCTGGCGGTACGCGCTGCGGCAAGTTCGCCGATCAGACGGTAGAGCGGATGGGCGGGATCGAAATTGCTTTGCGCGGTGGTGGCATTGGTGCCGACCAGCAGGTTGTCGTTGTAGACAGCGACGCGGCTGGCGAACATGTCCTCACGCGCGAGCTGATCATTGCCATCGCTAATGAAGCCTTGTTCATCGCCGTAGTACACCGTCGGCACGCCGCGCAGCAGGAACATCATCGCATGTCCCAGCTTGACCCGGGAAAGCAGCGTCTCGGGCTCGTCCGATCCGCTCATCTCGCGCACGAACATCGAAAAGCGCCCGAAATCATGGTTGCCGAGGAAGGTTGGCAGACCCAACGCGGTGCCTGGCCCGCCGGGATAGATCGCGTCTTGCTGAAGGAATTCGGCCATCAGGCGCGGAGGCGCCTTGCCGCTCGCTACCAGCTGCGCCGCCTTCGCGAACCCCATGTCGAGCGCGTAGGGCAGATCGCTTTCCGCCATCACTTGCGCGGCCAGCGTTGCGGTGGGTTCTTCGAAAGCGATCTCACCAAAGATGTGGAAGTGATCGATCCCCTTGGCCTTAGCCCGCGCCAGCATGGCGGGCACAAAGGCCTGCCAGAACTGCGGGTTCACATGCTTGGCCGTGTCGATCCGGAAGCCGTCTATGCCGTAGTCATCGATCCAGCTACCGAAGATGTCGATCATGCCAGCTACCACGCGCGGGTGTTCGGTGGCGAGATCATCGAGGCCGGAAAAATCGCCGTAGACGCTGCTTTCGCCGATCCAGTGCGAATTGCCGCGATTGTGGTAAAGCGTCACATCGTTGAGCCATGCGGGTACCTTAACGTTCCGCTCAGCCTCGCGCACCACCGGGGTATAGGCAAAGGTCGGATCGGACAGCCGCTCCCAGTTGGCGGAATCAGCGATGTCATCACCTGCAAACCCCGGATTGATCGCCGCACCATCCGGCCCGCCCCGGCGCGAATAGGGGTATTCACCCTTGCTCCGATAGGCATAGCCGGCCGCCTCGCCTTCGACATAGTCGATCACGTCGGCGGTGTGATTGGTGATGATGTCCATATAGACCTTCATCCCGCGCGCGTGGGCGGCATCAACGAAGGCCTTGAATTCGGCATTGGTGCCGAAATGCGGGTCGACGCTGGTGAAATCAGTCACCCAATAGCCGTGGTAGCCCGCGCTTTCCTCACCCGGCTTGCCCTGAACGGGTTTGTTTTTGAAAACCGGTGCGAACCAGATCGCGGTCACGCCCATGCCCTGAATGTAATCAAGCCGCGCGGTCAGGCCTTTCAGATCGCCGCCGTGGTAGAAGCCCTTGTGCGCCGGATCAAAACCGTGATCGAATGCGCCGCCCTTGATCCCGCCGCGATCATTGCGTGGGTCGCCGTTTTCGAATCGGTCGGGCAGCACGAAATAGATGATTTCGTCTTCCAGACCACGTTCGGCGATTGGCGGTGCAGGAGGCATTGCTGGCGCTGCGACGGGCGCGACCGGCCCTCCGGCAAGTGCGGTGCTTGCCCATAGCGCCGCGACAATCCCAGCGAAGATTCGCGTCATAACCTAACTCCCTCCGCCGCGGGTTTTGGCATTACGAGAGAAATTTTGCAAATCTTTGTGAAAGCACAGACGGACCGTCGTCCTATGGCCTAAACAACCAGATTAAATAGAAAATTGGAGGCCGACAGCGTAAGCTATCCAGTTTTCCCTGCGAAATTCGGAAAGGTTCTTGCAAATTTTTGCAAGGCGGTCAGACTGTGACGCTGGATGCTGCAAAGATCACCGGGCGCAAGACTCGTGACTTTATCGCTGACAATGTGCCGCGTCACCCGGATCAGGGCAAGGCGCGGGGGAGAGGGATGATCTGACGATGACGCAAGCCGGCCACAAGCCCGCGCTTAACCCTGCGCAAATCTGGAATATGAGCTTTGGCTTTCTGGGCATCCAGATCGGCTTTGAACTGCAAAACGGCAATGTCAGCCGCATTTTCCAGACCTTGGGCGCGGACGTGGGCGAATTGGCGATCCTGTGGATTGCCGCGCCGATGACCGGGCTGATCGTGCAACCGATCATCGGCCATCTGTCGGACAAGACGTGGGTGCGGTTTGGCGGCCAGTTCGGGCGGCGGCGGCCCTATTTCCTGCTCGGCGCCATCCTTGCCAGTATCGCGCTGTTCGTGATGCCCAATGCGCCCGCGCTATGGGTGGCGGCAGGGATGCTGTGGATCATGGACGCCTCGCTCAACATCACGATGGAGCCGTTTCGCGCCTTTGTGGGCGACAATCTGCCCGACCGTCAGCGCACGATGGGCTATGCGATGCAAAGCTTTTTCATTGGCACAGGCGCAGTGGTGGCGGGGGCGCTGCCGTGGGTGATGACCAACTGGCTTGGCCTCAGCAATGTCGCGCCTGATGGCCAGATTCCCGAGACGGTGCGTTGGGCGTTCTATATCGGTGGGGCGGCGCTGCTGGCGGCGGTGAGCTGGACGGTGTTTAGCACCAGCGAATATGCGCCCGAGGAGCTTGCCGGGTTCGAAGCATCGCGCGCCACTGCGGCCATTGCGGCGCCTGTGGGAGTGCCGCGCAACGCGGCGCAGTTCTTGCGCGGCGGGACACTGTGGATCATCGCAGGCGCCGTGGTGGCGGCGATAGTGGCAGCAGCGCGCAGCGAAAGCCGCCCCGCGTTCCTTGGCGCGATTGATGTTGCGAAAGATCTTTATGTGCTTGCAGCGCTGCTCGCCGGGTTCGGGCTGATCCAGCTGGTCGCCAGCATGCTGCGGCGGCAGGACCGCAATGACAGCGGATTTATGGAGGTTGTCAGCGATCTCTTCGCCATGCCGCGCACCATGCGCCAGTTGGCGGTGGTGCAGTTTTTCAGTTGGTTCGCGATGTTTGCCCTGTGGATCTACGGCACGCCGGGAGTCACTGCTTACCATTTTGGTGCCAGTGACGCGGCCAGCGCGGCCTATCAGGACGGGGCCGATTGGTGGAGCCTGATGGGATCGGTGCGCAATGGTCTTGCGGCTGCCGCGGCGCTCGGGTTCGTGTTGGTGGCGGCACGGATTGACCGCACCCGCCTGCATGCGATCAACCTGATACTGGGGGCGGCGGGCTTTGCCGCGATGCTGTTGATCCGCGACCCTGACCTGTTGTGGGTGCCACAAATCGGGATCGGGATCGCTTGGGCCTCAATCGTGTCGTTGCCCTATGCGATCCTTGCCGGATGCGTGCCCGCGCAAAAGATGGGCATTTACATGGGGGTGTTCAACATCTTCATTGTGGTGCCGCAATTATTGGCAGCGACCTTGCTGGGCTTCCTCGTCACCAACCTGTTCGGGGGTGAGCCGATCTATGCCATGGGAATCGCCGCGGTCAGTTTCGTTCTGGCGGCTGGGGCAACGCTGTTCGTGCAGGAGCAGGCGGCATGATGCGGCTTGGTCTCGCCTTGATCGCCGCTGTTCCCGCAGCCCTGTTCGCCGCAGCTCCTGCGCTGGCCAGCGCGGATCACGCGCCGCGCGATGTGGTCGAGGTGATCAACGCGGACTGGACGCGCGATGCGGTGCTGTATCAGCTCAACACCCGGCAATTTACGGCTGAGGGCACCTTTGCTGCTGCGCAAACGCAGCTGCCGCGGCTGGCCAAGATGGGTATCGATATCATCTGGCTGATGCCGATCCACCCGATTGGCGAGCTGAACCGCAAAGGCTCGCTCGGTAGCCCCTATGCCGTGCGTGATTACCGCGCGGTCAACCCCGACTTCGGCAGTGAGGCTGATTTCCGGGCGTTTGTGGACGAGGCGCATCGGTTGGGGATGAAGGTGATCCTTGACTGGGTGGCCAACCATTCGGCGTTCGATAACCCGCTCACCCAAAGCCACCCTGAATGGTACACCCTCAGCCCCGAAGGCGCGTTGATGTCACCAGTTGGCACTGACTGGTCGGATGTGGCCGATTTTGATTACAGCCAGCCCGGCCTGCGCCGTTACATGACCGAAAGCCTGACCTTCTGGGTGCGCGAATTCGGCGTTGACGGCTACCGCGCTGACGTGGCGGGATACGTCCCGCT
>JANQTR010000175.1 GCA_030731635.1 Erythrobacter sp.
GACTCAACGCTTGCGCCATATAGAGCGAGGTAAATTCATGATTGATCGGAACGTTAAGGATATTTCGGGACAGCGCCACGTCCTCAGTTTCCAACCCTGATCGTTCTGGCCCGAACAGAACTGCATGGCGGCCGGGCAGGGCGTGGATTTGCCGCCCCGCCTCGTCCGGGCCGATCACGGGCTTTGTGACGCCGCGTTTGCGCACAGTGGTGGCGTGGACATAGGCGCAATCCGCAACCGCTTCGGCGGTGGTGGCGTAAACCTTGGCCTCGGCCAGCACGCTGTCTGCCCCTGCGGCTGCTGGGCCTGCCGATGGATTGGGCCAGCCATCGCGCGGGGTGACCAGCCGCAATTCAGTCAGCCCGAAATTGAGCATCGCCCGCGCAGCCTTGCCGATATTCTCGCCCAGTTGCGGCCGCACGAGCACGATCACCGGCTTGTTCAGGTCGGCCATTTTGGGGTTATTCTTTCGCAGCTTGCTGCACGGTGCTGGCAAATTCCTCGAAATCGCGCGCTTCTGAGAAGTCGCGGTAGACGCTGGCGAAGCGAATATAGGCAACCGAATCGATTTGCCGCAGCCCTTCCATTACCAGCTCACCGATGTGCGAGGATGGCACTTCGGCCTCACCCGAGGTTTCCACCTGCCGCTGGATGCCCGAGATCAATTGATCGAGCCGTTCCTGATCAATCCCGCGCTTGCGCGAGGCCAGCGATACTGAATGTTCCAGCTTTGACCGTTCAAACGGCTCACGCCGGTCTCCGGATTTGACCACCACCACTTCGCGCAGTTGCACCCGTTCAAAGGTGGTGAAGCGCGCCCCGCACGACGAACACTGGCGACGCCGCCGGATCGAGGCATTATCCTCGGTCGGGCGGCTGTCTTTTACCTGGGTATCATCATGGGCACAAAAGGGGCAACGCATTCAGATGGTTATTTCTTGATTCGCTGATACAGTGCGAAGCCCGCACCAGCAACAAGGCCAATGGGCCAGGAAATAACCGGCAGCAAAGCGCCCGCTACCGCGCCAATCGCCGCGCCTGTCAACACTGGCGCGGTTGACGGGTGGTTTACCCCTTCCTTCGCCATACCAGTGACTTCGGCCTTAACATCTTCGACCCAATCGGGGTTCTGGCGTGGTTCCTGATCGTTCATCGCTCTGTCCTCACATGCCGGGATAGACGGGGAACGCCGCGCACAACGTGCTTACGCGGGCGCGGACGCTTTCTTCCACCTGTGCATCACCCTCAGCGCCGTTTTTGGCAAGGCCATCGATCACTTCGGCGATCAGCTTGCCAATCGTGCGGAACTCATCCGGGCCGAACCCTCGCGTTGTCCCCGCAGGCGTGCCGAGCCGGATGCCGCTCGTGACGAAGGGTGAGCGTGTGTCGAACGGGATGCCGTTCTTGTTGCAGGTGAGCCATGCGCGGTCGAGGCCCTTTTCGGCGTCCTTGCCAGTCACATTCTTGGCTGTCAGATCGACCAGCATCGAGTGGTTATCAGTCCCGCCGCTGACGATCCGCAGACCGTGCTCTTCAAGGCTGGCGGCCAGCGCGCGGGCGTTGGCGACAATGCGGTGGGCGTAATCGCTGAAGCTGGGATCCAGTGCTTCGCGGAACGCGACCGCTTTGGCCGCGACGATGTGCATCAGCGGGCCGCCTTGCAGCCCGGGGAAGACCGCCATGTTGAGCGGCTTGGTATACTTCTCGTCATTCCACAGGATGATGCCCGAACGCGGGCCGCGCAGCGATTTGTGGGTGGTCGAGGTGACGATGTCGCAATGCGGGAAGGGCGAAGGGTGCGCGCCGCCTGCGACGAGGCCGGAAATGTGGCTCATATCGCACAGCAGCACCGCGCCAACCTCATCCGCAATCGCACGGAAAGCGGGGAAATCCCAGGTGCGCGAATAGGCGGTGCCGCCGCAAATGATGATCTTCGGCTTGCTTTCGCGGGCCTTGGCGACAACCTCGGCCATGTCGATGGTCTCGCTCTCGGGCGAAACGCCATAGGACACGACGTTGAACCACTTGCCGCTCATGTTGACAGGCGATCCGTGGGTCAGGTGCCCGCCCGAGTTCAGGTCAAGCCCCATGAAGGTATCGCCGGGGTTGAGCAGCGCCAGGAACACTGCCTGATTCATCTGCGAACCCGAATTGGGCTGAACATTGGCAAAATTGCAGCCAAACAATTGTTTGGCGCGGTCAATTGCCAGCGTTTCCACGACATCGGCATAGTCGCAGCCACCGTAGTAACGCTTGCCCGGATAGCCTTCTGCATATTTGTTGGTGAACACGCTGCCCGCTGCTTCGAGCACGGCGCGGCTTGCGATGTTCTCGCTCGCGATCAGTTCGATCTTGTCGCGCTGCCGGGCGAGCTCCTTGCCGATGGCCGCCGCGATTTCGGGGTCGGCATGGGCGAGGTCATCGTGCCAGAAGCCGTCCATCGAAGACGCAGCATGACGGGCGGTAAAATCAGCAGGGGCGGTGCTCATTGATGGGTCTCAATATGGTCGGGCTGGAACGGTGGCTTGCCAAGCTTGCCCACGCGGCGCTGGTGGCGCCCGGCGGGATCGCCGGCATCGGCGAATTCGGTATCAAGAAAGGTGGCGATGCAGGATTTGGCCATCTCAATCCCTACGAGACGCGCGCCCATTGCGATGCAATTGGCATCATTATGTTCGCGGGCGAGGGCGGCAGAAAGCGGTTCCGAGACGAGCGCACAGCGCACTTCGGGGTGGCGGTTGACGCTGATCGAAATGCCGATCCCGCTGCCGCACAGTGCGATGCCGAATTCGACGGTGCCTTCTGCGACAATCTCGGCAAGGCGGTAGCCATAATCGGGATAATCGACGCTGACGCCGGGTTCAGGCCCAAGGTCGGCGACTTCGTGCCCGTCTTCAATAAGCCATTCGGTCAGCTCGGCCTTGAGCTCGATGGCGGCGTGGTCTGAGGCGATGGCGATGCGCATGGCGGTGCCATAGTCGCATGGGCGGCGATTCTCCACCC
>JANQTR010000176.1 GCA_030731635.1 Erythrobacter sp.
CGATGCTCGATCACATCGTCCGGCTGGTCGAGGAAAAGGCCGCCGCCATCGAAGCAGGCGAGGCAACTGCCTTCGATCCGCACGCAGAGCCTGCGGAAGCGGCGGAGTGAGGCCTGTCGCACGAGCCGCAACGGCGGCCCTCATGCTTTGGGCGATCACGTTGTCCGGGTGCGCGACAACGCCCGCGCCCAAATCAGCCGCAGCCCCGGCACATCCCGAAGCACGCTCTTACGCCGTCGTGCCCAACGCCAGCGCGGATGTTGATGCCGCGCTTTCCCGCGCGTCGGCCAATGGCAAGCGGGTGCTACTGGTGATGGGTGCCAACTGGTGCCACGATAGCCGCGCGCTCGCCGGGTGGCTCGAAACCCCGCGCTTCACCGCGCTGGTGGCTGAACGGTACGAGCTGGTGTTCGTTAATGTCGGGATGCCGCAATCGGGTGACGGGCATAATCTCGACATTGCGCAGCGGTTTGGCCTCAATGATTTCCCCGGCACCCCGGCGGTGCTGGTGCTGACCGGTGATGGCCAGCTGGTCAATCCTGACACCGCCGCCAGTTGGCGCAACGCCGCCAGCCGCAGCGAGGATGCCATTATCGCCGAGCTGACCGCGCTGGCAGAGGCGCCCGCGCCCGCCGCCGACTAAGCTGCGGCAACGCCATGATCGCAGCCCTACTCCTTGCCCTCGCGCTCGCGATGGATGCCTTTGCGGTTGCCCTCACCCAAGGCGCGCGGTTTCGGCCCGGTGTGCTAGGCGGCTTGGCGATTGCGCTCACCTTCGGAGTGTTTCAAGCTGTGATGCCGCTGATCGGTTGGGGGATCGGGGCAGTCGCCTTCGAATACATCGAAGCAGTCGATCACTGGATCGCCTTTGGGCTGCTCGCCTTTCTCGGTGTGCGGATGCTGGGCGGGCATGTGGGCGAGGACGAGGCCGCGCGCGCTCTCACCGGCAAGGCGCTGATGGTGGCAGGTGTGGCGACGAGCATCGATGCACTCGCCGCCGGGATTATGCTGCCGACGCTTGACGTTACGCCGCTTACCGCCGTCGCCCTGATTGGCGGCGTCACCTTCATCATGAGCGGGGCAGGCGTGATGCTGGGCCGGGTGGCGGGCGACCGCTGGGGGGAATGGGCGGAACGCGCGGGCGGTGTGATCCTGATCGCATTGGGGTGCAAGATCCTTGCCGAGCATACCGGATACCTCTGACGCGATGCTGCACGTCGTCCACCACGCAGATTACATGGCCCCGCGCCCGGATAGGGGGTCGTTCCGCTTCGACAAATATTACCTCGTGATGGAGGAACTGCGCAGCTCAGGCGCAATGCTGACCGAACACGCGCCCGAACCCATGCCTCGCGAATGGCTGGAAGCTGTGCATTGCCCGGAATACGTCGATCAGGTGTTCCGGGCCGAAGTCCCACGCGACAAGGAACGGCGGATCGGCTTTCCCGTTACCCCAGCCATCGCCAGCCGTGTGCGCCACACCAATGGCGGCACCTGGCTGGCGGCCAAGCTGGCGATTGAACATGGCTATGCCGCAAACAGCGCGGCGGGAAGCCACCATGCGCTGCACGATACCGGCGCTGGTTACTGCGTGTTCAACGACCTTGCAGTCACCGCCAACCGCCTGATTGCCGAAGGCGGCCCGCGGCGCATTCTGATCATCGACCTTGACGTGCATCAGGGTGATGGCACCGCCAGCCTTACCGCCGGGCGCACCGACATCTTCACCCTGTCGATGCACGCGGAAAAGAACTTCCCGGTCAGGAAAGCCCGCTCCAGCCGCGATGTGGGCTTGCCCGATGGGGTGGATGATGATGGCTATATGGATGCCCTCACCCGCCACCTGCCCGAGGTGCTGAGTGATTTCGCGCCTGATTTCGTGCTCTATCAGGCAGGCGTTGATCCCCACGTGGACGACAAGCTGGGCAGGCTGGCGCTGACCGACGCGGGGCTGGCGCTGCGGGACCGATTTGTGGTCAGCCAAGCGCGCCGCCGGGGCCTTCCCATCGCATCGGCACTGGGCGGCGGTTACGGTGATGATCCGCGCCAAGTCGCGGCGCGCCATGCCCGTTCGATGCTGGCAATGGCCGACGAAAACGCGCGCGCGGCCCAGCCGGATTGATGCTAGGTCACCAGCGCATTTAGGGGAAAGATAGCTTGGCCGACATCACAACCGATTACCTCATCGTCGGCGCGGGCGCAGTCGGCCTCGCCTTTGCTGATACGCTGATCGACGAAGACCCCGATTGCCACATCACCATCGTTGATCGCCACGCACGCCCCGGCGGGCATTGGAACGACGCCTATTCCTTCGTCGCGCTGCATCAGCCGAGCGCGACATACGGCGTCAATTCGATTGAGCTGTGTACCGACCGGGTCGATAGCGATGGTCACAACGCGGGGATGTATCCACTCGCCCGCCATGCCGAAATCCTCGCCTATTATGACCGGGTGATGCGCGAAAAACTGTTGCCAAGCGGGCGGGTGACCTATCTGCCGCTGACCGATTATCGCGGCAGGGCCGATGGCGTGCACACTGTGCGCGGGATCCTTTCAGGGGCGCAGCAGGTCGTGCAGGTGCGCCGCAAGCTGGTTGATGCGACCTGGTTCCAGACCTCGGTTCCCGCGACCCACACACCCACATTTGCGGTGACGCCGGGCACCCGCCGCGCCATTCCGGGGGACTTGCCTGCGCTATGGCTCGAAGCAGCCAATCCGCCTCAGCATTTCGTGATTCTGGGCGGCGGTAAGACTGCCATGGACACCGCCGTGTGGTTGGTCGAAGCAGGCGTCGCGCCTGAACGGATCGAATGGGTGCGCCCGCGTGACAGCTGGATGTTCAACCGCAACAAGCTGCAACCTGCCCACGCCGGGCTGGAAGGGCTGGTGGAGTTCCAGCTGGCGCTGGTCGAAAGCGCGACCGCCGCCGCCAATGGCCGCGACATGTGCCACCTGCTTGAACAACGCGGCGTGATGCTGCGGATTGATCGGGCGGTGGAGCCTGCCATGTTCCACTTCGCAGTCATTTCCGAAGGCGAGGTCGCGCTGATGCAGCAGATCACCCGCGTCCATCGTCAGGGCCGCGTCACCGCGATCGAGCCCGAAGCCATGCTGTTCGGCGAAACCCGCGTCGCTGTGCCGCCGGGCACGCTGTTCATTGATTGCACCGCCACCGCCGTGCCGTTCAACGCGCGCGCGCAAGGGCGCCCGTTCTTCGATGGCGACACCATCACGCTGCAATTGGTTCAGACCCCGTTTGTGCCTTACAGCGCGGCGCTTGCCGCCTTCCTTGAGGTGAATTTTGTCACCGATGAAGAACGCAACCCGCTGTGCAATCCCGCACCGCTGACCGATTGCCCCGATACCTATCCTTACGCGGTGATGGCCAACCTGCTTTCGGGCGCGATGCTGTCCGCCAATCCCAAGACCGAAGCCTTCAATGCGCGCAGCCGTTTGCACCCAACCGGCCCTGAAATTGCCCGGCTGAAGGCCGAACGCAGCCCACGTCTCGCCGCGCTGGCCAAGGTGGGTGAGGCGATCAGAGCGAACCTGCCCGGAGTCATCAAACTGGGCATGGCAGCCAAGGCGATTCACGAAAGCAGCCATGAAACGCAGCGTTAATGCGACGAATGGCACAATAGGGTGCTTGGGAACGCAAGGATTGCATTATAGGTTGTGATGGAATGAAACGGCGCGACCTTCTCAAAGGCTCACTGATCGCAGGGGCGGCATTGGCCTTCCCTGCGCGCCTTGCTGCCAGCGTCGCACCCGGCACCCCGCGCGATCGGATGTTGTTCCAGATTGCGCAAGCCGAACTGTTGCGCGCCGGCGATGCGATCTGGAAACGCGACATTGTCGGCATCGCCGATTTCGGGCTGCATTCGGCAAAGCCCCGGTTCCACTTCGTCAATCTCGAGCGGAGCGAGGTGCAATCCTATCACGTCAGTCACGGCGCGGGATCGGACCCGCAGCATGATGGCTGGCTCAAGGCCTTTTCGAACACCGAAGGGTCGCTTGCGACCAGTCGCGGCGCCTATGTGACGTGGGAATGGTACACGGGCCGCTACGGCACATCAGTGCGGCTGGGCGGGCTTGATCAAAGCAACAGCGCCGCTTTGCAACGCCTTATCGTGATGCACCGCGCCCAATATGCCGAATCCGCCCATATTGACCGCTGGGGCCGCTTGGGCCGCTCCAACGGCTGCTTTGCCATGGGCGAGGAACAGTTCCGGATCGCCCTGGCACACCTGTCGGGCGGGCGGCTCTTGTTCGCCGATAGCCTGGGGCTGGAAGAAGACGGCAGCATCCAGCCGCTGCCCGCGCTTTCGATGATCGAGCGCCAGCCGCTCGACCTGATGCCCCGCCCGGGCCTCAGCGCGTATTGAGGCGTGGCATATCGGCCCAGCTTTGCCGGGTTTGAACTCAATGTCGGTTCAGCCTTGGGAGGGCTGTTCCCGGCCAGCTTTCAGGCAGCGCTGATCGGATCGGGGCTGATGTTGGTGTGGTTCATGGGTGAGGCTGCGATTGTGAGCGGCGCGCCTGATCCGGCATTCCTTTTTGTCGCAATCCCCCTGCTCGGGCTCGTTGCGATATTCATCATCACCATCGCAACCGTGACCTGTGCGCTCTATATCGCCCTGGTCGGGGTGCCGCTGGCGTCGTTGCTTGGTCGCAGGCTGGAAACACCAACAGGCCTTGTTGTCGCGGGCCTCGCAGCGTTGCTAGCAGGATTTGGCGCAACCGCGATGTTCCCCGCGCGACCACCATTCTCGGCGCCTGATTGGCAGTATTCCGCAATGGTGCTTGCCTATGCCCTGCCCGCCGGCCTGCTTTATCGCCGCGCCGTACTGACAGCACGGCAAATCAGCCCCTTCGCCGAGCCCGCCGCCTAGCTATCCTGCAGATCGTCCTCAATCACGATCACTTCGTCAGTCGGCACGTAGGTCCGTTCACGCACGCGCGGCTTGTCGAGGCTGGCGAGCACTTTGGTGTCGCGGCCATAGATATCCTTGAAGGTCGCCATCTCGCCGTTGATGTCGGATGCCATGGTGAAATAGGTGATATAGGCAGGCCACTGCTTTTCCAGCATGACCTTGGTGTATTTGCCCGAGGATGAGATCGCGACCGCCTCTTCCTTGGTCGCGCCCTTGCCCAGAATCGCCATCGTCATCGCCAGTTCCAGCGCGCGTTCGGTGCGGATGCAGCCGTGCGACAGGGCGCGGCTGTCATTGGCGAACAGGTGGCGTGACGGCGTGTCGTGGAAGAAGATCGCGTGTTCGTTGGGCATTTCCAGCTTCATCATGCCCAGCGAATTGCCCGGCCCCGGTTGCTGCACCACGCTGATATAGCCATTCGCACCCTTGGTCGCGACGTATCCGTTGCGCTTACCCCATGCCGGGTTGGCCAGCACCTTGGCGCCCAGGCCTTCGCCTTTGACGATCGATTGCGGCACGGTCCAGGTCGGGTTGAACACCACCCCTTCGACCATTTCGGCCAGCTGCGGCGTGGCGGTGCGCCCCGGCTTGCCCACGACGGTGCGATAGGTGCTGATGATGCGGTCCTTGACCGTCAGGCGCAGCTGGAATTCAGGCACGTTGGTGATGAGGTATTGCGAGCCGAGGTCGCGCGCCAGCCAGCGCCAGCGATCCATATTGGCGCGGATCAGCTTGCGTTTGGTGGTGCTGGTCGCAGGCGTTTCGGCCAGTTCGTCGCGCAGCCGGGCGTAATCGGGATGTGTCGGGTTAAGCGTGGCCAGCGTGCCCGCGATGTCGTTAGATCGCAGCGCTTCGGCAAGAATATCGCCCGTGCGGTAGGTATCACGGTCGGGATCGACCACGAACCACTGCTCACGCGCTTCCATCGGCGTGCGCCCATCGCGCAGATCTTCGACCAGCCAGACAAAGCTTTGCGAGGCGAGCTGATTCAATTCTTCCGAGGGGCCAGATGCCAGTGCGACCTTGAGCGGTTGCAGATCGTAATCCGCCGGGTCGAGGCCTTCTGCGCCAATTCCTTCGATCACGGCAATCAGCCGCGCAGCCTGCCCGACGGTCCACGACTGCACCAGCGGCGCAGGGGTGGCCTGCGGGAAGGCCTGTTCAAAGGCTTCGCGCGGGGTCGGCAATTGTATCGGTTCAGGCCCGCCCCGCTGTTCGCTTTTGGGAAGCATCTGCGGGCGTTCAGGGGTGCTTTCCTGCGCCAGCGCCGCCGTCGCTACCAACGCTGCGAGCGCGGCGCTGCCTGCCAGTTTGCCGGGAAACCTTGTCATCACTTTTGCCTTTTCGCCCCGTCTCGCTGCCATGCGCAGCGCCGTTTGGTCCGCCCCGTTCATACTCCGGGCAGAGCTTACCTATCAACCACCTTCGCTGACTCAGGCATTAATGTGCACAGGCCGTTGCACGCACGCCATGCGCCGGGCGTGACCTTCGCGTCCAGTCCGCCTATGCAGCCAGCGCCATGCAGACCAAGGGCCACCCATTGCTGCCATTTGCCGCCGCGCTGGCGGGGGTGGGGTTCCTGTCGCTGATGGATGCCTTCATGAAAGAGGCCGCGCTGATGATCGGCGCCTATACCGCCACGGTGCTGCGCGCAGGCGTGGGGACGGCATTGATCGCACCGGTGTGGCTTGCGCGGGGGCCAGCCTGGCCCACCCCTGCTGTTTTGAAACTGCACCTGACACGCGGCGTGGTGTCGGGTTTCATGGCGCTGACGTTCTTTTTCGCGCTTACCCGCCTGCCTTTGGCCGAGGCGATTGCGTTAAGCTTTATCGCGCCACTGTTGGCGCTGTATCTTGCCAGCGTGCTGCTGGGCGAAGTGATCAGCCGCGCCGCGATTGGGGCCAGCTTGCTGGGCTTTGCCGGTACGCTGGTGATTGTCGGGGGGCGGATCGGGCAGGGACAATTCGATGGTGATACGGCGCTGGGCATCGCCTCACTGATCATCTCAGCATTGCTATATGCCTATAATTTCATCGTCATCCGGCGGCAGGCGCAGGTTGCCGGGCCACTGGAAATTGCGACCTTCCACAGCGGGATCGGCGGGTTGGTGCTGCTCACCCTCGCCCCGCTGTTGTGGAAGACGCCAAGCAGCGCGGCGCTGCTGCCGCTGCTGGCGGCAGGCGCGCTGACGGTGGCAGGATCGTTGTCAATCGCCTGGGCCTATGCCCGCGCCGAGGCGCAGGCGCTGGTGCCGACTGAATATTCCGGGTTTGTCTGGGCGGCAGCGTTCGGCTGGTTGTTCTTCCGCGAAGGGGTGACATGGCCAACGCTGGCGGGAACAGCGCTGATCGTGGCGGGGTGCTGGATGGCGACCCGGCCGGGCCGGGAGCCTGCGATCACCGCAACCTGAGCCAATTTGGTCTTGCCGCCCCTTGACCTTGCGCCCGTGAAAGCGCAGGTGCGCCCTCGAAAACCGCGCCCTTGGTGGATCGGGGGCGGGTCAATCGAAAAGGATGGAAACCCTCCCATGACCGCAATCGGCCAGGATTCGCTCGGCACCCGCCAGACGCTTGACGTCAACGGCAAGCATTACGCCTATTATTCGCTCGCAAAAGCCGCTGAGCAGTTGGGCGACATCAGCAAGCTGCCGATTTCGATGAAGGTGCTGCTGGAAAACCTGCTGCGCTTTGAAGATGGCGGCTTCACCGTGGGCCGCGAACATATTCAAGCGCTGGTAGACTGGCAGAACGACCCCTCAACGGGAGAGGAAATTCAGTACCGCCCGGCGCGCGTGCTGTTGCAGGATTTCACCGGCGTGCCCTGTGTGGTGGACCTTGCCGCGATGCGCGATGCGATCAAGAAGCTGGGCGGCGACACCGCCAAGATCAATCCGCTGGTGCCGGTCAATCTGGTGATCGACCACTCGGTCATGGTCGATGAATTCGGCCACCCCAAAGCGATGGAAGCGAACATGGCGCTCGAATACGAGCGCAATGCCGAACGCTATGACTTCCTCAAGTGGGGATCGAAGAGCTTCAAGAACTTCACCGCTGTGCCGCCGGGCACCGGGATTTGCCATCAGGTGAACCTTGAAAACCTCGCGCAGGCGGTGTGGTCATCCGAAGGGCCGGACGGCGTGATGGTCGCCTATCCTGATACTTGCGTCGGCACCGATAGCCACACCACCATGATCAATGGTCTGGGCGTGCTGGGCTGGGGCGTTGGCGGGATCGAAGCCGAAGCCGCGATGCTCGGCCAGCCGGTGTCGATGCTGATCCCCGAAGTGGTCGGTTTTTACCTTGAAGGCCGCATGGCCGAAGGGGTGACCGCCACTGACCTCGTGCTGACCTGCGTGCAGATGCTGCGCGAAGTCGGCGTGGTGGGGCGCTTCGTCGAATTCTACGGCCCGGGCGTCGCCAACCTGACGCTGGCAGACCGTGCCACGATCGCCAACATGGCGCCCGAATATGGCGCCACCTGCGGGTTCTTTGGCATCGATGACAAGACCATCGACTATCTGCGGCTGACTGGCCGCAGCGAAGAAAACATCGCGCTGGTCGAAGCCTATGCCCGCGCACAGGGCATGTGGTTTGATCCCGCCAACGTGCCGGTGTTCACCAAGACCCTAAGCCTCGACATGGCAGCGGTTGTTCCCAGCCTCGCCGGCCCCAAGCGCCCGCAGGACAAGGTGATCCTGCAAGAGGTCGACGAGCTGTTCAACGGCGACCTCAGCAAGGTCTACGGCAAGACTGGCCCTGCACGCGTTGCGGTGGAAGGCAGAAGCCACGATATCGGCGATGGCGACGTGGTGATTGCCGCGATCACAAGCTGCACCAACACCTCCAACCCCGACGTGCTGATTGCCGCCGGTCTGGTCGCCAAGAAAGCCAACGAGAAGGGCCTCAAGCCCAAGCCGTGGGTCAAGACCTCGCTGGCACCCGGATCGCAGGTGGTCACCGATTACCTCGTGAAGTCAGGTCTGCAACATCACCTCGACGCCATCGGGTTCGATCTGGTCGGCTATGGCTGCACCACCTGCATCGGGAATTCCGGGCCGCTGGCACCGCCGATCAGCGCTGCGATCAATGGCAATGACATTGTTGCCGCCTCGGTGCTGTCGGGCAACCGCAACTTCGAAGGCCGCGTCAGCCCCGATGTGCGCGCCAACTTCCTCGCCTCGCCGCCGCTGGTTGTGGCCTACGCGCTGAAGGGCACGGTAACCGAAGACATCACCACCACCCCGATCGGACAGGATCAGGACGGCAATGACGTGATGCTCGCCGATCTGTGGCCGACCAACGCCGAAATCGCCGAAAACCGCGCTGCCAACATCGACCGTTCGATGTTCGTCAACCGCTACGCCAACGTCTATGATGGCGATGAGCATTGGCAGGCGATCACGGTGGAGCCGTCGGATACCTATCAGTGGCGCGCCGGCAGCACCTATGTCGCCAACCCGCCCTATTTCGACGGGATGACCATGACGCCTGCGCCGGTGACCGACATCATCGATGCCAAGCCGCTGGCGATCCTGGGCGATTCGGTCACCACTGACCACATCAGCCCGGCCGGTTCGATCAAGGCAGACAGCCCGGCTGGCAGCTTCCTGATGGCCAATCAGGTCGCCAAGAAGGACTTCAACTCCTACGGCTCGCGCCGCGGCCATCACGAAGTGATGATGCGCGGCACCTTCGCCAATATCCGCATCAAGAACGAAATGGTCCCCGGCGTCGAAGGCGGCTTTTCGACCTACGCTGGCGAGACCATGCCGATTTACGATGCGGCGATGCATCACAAAGACAGCGGCACCCCGCTGGTGGTGATCGGTGGCAAGGAATACGGCACCGGCTCGTCGCGCGACTGGGCGGCCAAGGGCACGATCCTGCTGGGCGTCCGCATGGTGATCGTCGAAAGCTTTGAACGCATCCACCGGTCGAACCTCGTCGGGATGGGCGTGCTGCCGTTGCAGTTCAAGGATGGCGACACCCGCGAGACGCTCGCCCTGACGGCGGACGACACCTTCTCGATCCGCGGGCTGGCTGATCTGGTTCCGGGTCAGGACGTCACGGTCGAAGTGACCCGCGCCGATGGCACGCAGTTCAGCTTCACTGCGCTGTGCCGGATCGATACCGCAAACGAGATGGAGTATTACCGCCACGGCGGGATTCTCCATTACGTCCTGCGCAAATTGGCAGCATAGTGGCGGCATGATTGGGAACCACCCAGCTCTGCTCGCTGTCTCAACCCTGCTGGCGCTTGCCGCCTGCGGGGACGAGCGCGGGGTCGGCGGAGAGCGGGGCAGCCCGTCTGCTCCAGTCGGATTTGAACTGGCGCTTGCGGGAACAGCGACAGGAGCGGCGGCGGATACCGATGCGGCAGACGCCGCTGCTGCTGCTGCAACCATAATCGATCTTTCGCCCGAAGAACTCGCTGCGCGGATCAAGGCGGGCAATGTCCGGCTGATCGACGTGCGCACCGATGCCGAAGTGGCCGAAGGCATGATCCCAGGCGCTGAACACATCCCGCTTGACCAGTTTGACCCCGCCAACCTTGACCTGTCGGACGGGCGCGAGGTGGTGCTCTATTGCAGGTCAGGCCGCCGTTCGGCCATCGCGAGCGAGAAACTGGTCGCCGCGACAGGGCAGCCGGCGGAACAACTCGCTGGCGGCATTCTGGCTTGGGAAGCGGCTGGGCAGGCGGTGGAACCGCCGCGCTAAGGCCCCGCGCACAGGCAGAGCAATCTCGACAAACAAAAAGGGCGGCCCGCATGTGGCCGCCCTTTTTTGTTTACAATGATCGCGGCGGTTTTAGCCGACGTCAGTAAACTTGCGGCGACCAAGGATCGCAGCGGCTGCAAGGCCGAACAGGATCATCATCGGCGGTGCAGGAACGTCATTCCCGCCCGTGGTGCCGCTGGTCCCGCTGGTGCTGCCCGAGGTCGAGGAACTGCTGCTGCTCGACGAGGAGCTGGAGCCCGACGATGAGCCACTGCTGCCCGAAGAGCCACTGGAGCTGCTCGACGAAGAGGATGACGACGAGCTGCTGGTGCTACCGGTCATGTCGCCCGAGGTGTTGCCGCCGCTGGTCGCCCCGCCCGAAGACGAGGAGCTGCTGCTGCTGCTCGACGAAGAGGATGACGACGACGAACTGCCGCCTGACCCACCCGAAGATGACGAACCGCCGCTCGATGACGAACCACTGCTCGATGAGCCGCTACCGCCCGACCCGCCCGAGCTTGCGCCGGGCTTGCCGCTGGTGCCGCCGCCTGAAGAACTCGACGAGGATGACGAGGACGAGGACGAACTGGACGAAGAAGATGAGGACGACGAGCTCGACACCGCGCCGGTCGAAGAACTGACGTTGCCAGAGGAGCTTGAGACATTGCCCGAGGAGCTCGACACGTTACCCGACGAGCTTGAGACATTGCCTGAGGAACTGGACACGTTGCCCGAGGAGCTGGAAACCGCTCCGGTTGAGCTTGAAACGCCGCCGGTGGAACTTGAAACAGCCCCCGTGGAACTCGACACGCCGCCGGTGGAGCTCGACACAGCTCCAGTGGACGAGCTGACATTGCCCGATGATGAAACCGCTCCGGTCGAAGACGAAACATTGCCCGATGACGAAACTGCACCCGTCGACGACGAAACATCGCCAGACGACGAAACCGCTCCGGTGCTTGACGACACAGTGCCGGTCGACGTCGAGGTCGAAACCTGACCGGTCGAAGACGAGATCGTGCCCGAAGATGAAGTGGTCGACGTGGAGTTGTCGATATTGACATCCACCACAACGCCGCTGCTGCTGCTTCCGTTCGAACCGCCCGAAGTCGAAGTGGTGGTCGATACCGACACATCACCCGACGATGATCCGCCGCCGCCAAAGAAGCCGCCAAAGAAGCCGCCTCCGCCGAAACCGCCGCCGCCAAAGCCCAGTCCGCCGCCAAACCCGCCAAAACCGACGCCAGGGCCACCGCCGCCCGAAATCGGCGGAAGCGGAGGCAACGGCGCAGGCAGATAGGCAACCTGAGCGATCGGAGGGCACTCATTGGGATCGAAATAGGCCTGCACCGCGCCGGCAGGCGCGCTCGCCGCACCCGCAGCGCCGGCCGGACCGACCGGCTGGCATTCGATGGTGCGCTCAACAATCCGGCGACGACGCAGTTCAGTCTGCGGCACAATCCGCTCACGCGTCTTGATATAGCGCGCGCCGGTTTCCGGATCGACCGCAACCAGTTTGCCATCGATCTTCGAGGAAAATTCCGGCGCGTCGGTGTTGAGCGGCTCGGCGATGCGCACCGCACCCCCTTGCAACAATGCAACACCCGCTGCAGCAGCGGAAAGCTTCGCGATGGCCAGTTTGAGCGACATAGTCGGTAACCCTGTTTGCCTGTGGTGAGAAACGCGGACCGTCCACAATTCCTCCAAATCCAGCTTCCTTTTGATGTCAGAAACCGGGAACGGGCAATCCGCTTAACCATGCCAAACTCCGCATGAGCGCGCGAATCGGCTTAAAAACGTGGGATTTCCGGCAAGCTGTCCCGAACTGGCACCGAAAAGAGGGTGCGGTTAGGTCGCCAGGTTAACCTTCTCCGTCAAACAGCCCGGTTTGGCGCTGCGTGAGAGAATCGGCCTGAGAATCGCCTCCGGAGTGGTTAGGCCGCGGCATTTCCAGATGCGCCCAGCCGTCATCATTGAGCACGCGACCACGCGCAGTGCGGGCGATCAGGCCAAGCTGGATGAGGTAGGGTTCCACCACTTCCTCCACAGTATCGCGCGGTTCAGCGAGGCCTGCGGCCAGTGTCTCGATCCCCACCGGACCGCCTTTATACGTAGCTGCGATCATAGTGAGATAGCGGCGGTCCATACTGTCGAGGCCGAGCCGATCGATTTCCAGACGGGTCAGCGCATCATCCGCCACGACGCGGGTGACGGTGCTGGCCCCCGCAACATCGGCAAAGTCGCGCACGCGGCGCAGCAGCCGCCCTGCGACTCGCGGGGTGCCGCGCGCACGCCGCGCAATTTCGTGCGCGCCGTCGGGCGCAATCGCGAGGCCGAGCAGCCCGGCAGCGCGGGTAACAACGCGCTCCAGCTCATCATGGCTATAGAAATTGAGCCTGACGGGAATGCCGAAGCGGTCGCGCAGCGGGGTCGTCAGCAAGCCCTGCCGCGTGGTCGCGCCGATCAGGGTGAAGGGCGGCAGATCAATCCGCACA
>JANQTR010000177.1 GCA_030731635.1 Erythrobacter sp.
CAGAATACCAAGGATAGGTTAAACATTATACCTGCTGGCTTGGGCGGTTGTAATAGGGGGCGACGCACAGCCCGGCGGCCGCGCCCGCTTTCTTGGCGAAGGTCATATGCAGCTGCGCATTGCGGGTATCGTTCGAACCGCAGCCCGCGATCACCGGCACGCGGCCCGCCGCCTGTTCGATGCAGACTTCGATCACCCGGTGATGTTCAGCGTTGGAGAGCGTCGAAGCCTCCCCCGTCGTCCCACACGGCACCAAAGCCGCGCTGCCGTGTTCGATCTGCCAATCGACCAGCCGCCGGAACGCGGCCTCATCAAACGTCCCGCCGCGAAAAGGAGTCACCAGAGCGGGTATCGAACCGCTGAACATTGCCATTTTCCTGCCAAAGCCACTAGATAAGATGGATCGGAAGCGAGAATTGACGCGTCCGAACCTCTCTTCGTTAAGCGCCTGATAAGGAGCCGATTGGCACTATGTCCAGCATGGACCGCAACTCTCTGATTTCTTCACGCATTCTTGCCGTCATCGGGTTTGCTTCGGCAATCGCTGTGGCCGCCCCGCTGTCAGCGCAGGTGTATGCGCCGCACGCTGGCGACAATTTGGTGGCGCGTCAGCCCACCGCGATCAGCGCCGCGATTGCGCGGTGGGAGGTGTTGCAGGCCAATCGTGAGATGAGCTTTGCCGATTATGCCGGTTTTGTGCTGGCCTATCCCGATTTCCCGCGCAGCGAGATCCTGCAATTGCGGGCCGAGGCAGCGCTGGAAAACGAAGCCCCGTCGCAAGCCGATCTGCTGCGCTATTTCGATGCCAGCCCGCCGCTTACCAATCCGGGCCGGGCGCGTTATGCGTTGGCGTTGGCAGGGGCGCAGCGGCCCGAAGCCTTCGATCAGGCGCGCAAGGCCTGGCGC
The DNA here is from genome assembly GCA_030731635.1 of Erythrobacter sp. Classification (GTDB taxonomy): domain Bacteria; phylum Pseudomonadota; class Alphaproteobacteria; order Sphingomonadales; family Sphingomonadaceae; genus Erythrobacter. The sequence continues at coordinate 907 of JANQTR010000177.1, forward strand.
GGCGGCACGATGAGCGATCCGGCCGAGCTGTATCTCTCCGGCCTTTATGGCGCGCAGTTCACGGCTGATGATCACGCCGCCCGGATGGATTCGCTGCTGTGGCAGGGCAAGGCCGATGCCGCATCGCGCCAAGCGGTCAACCTGGCCGAAGCCGACCGTCCGATGGCACTCGCACGGATTGCGCTGTTGCGCGGATCGCAGCCCGAAGCAGCCGGGCTCACCGTGCCTGCCGGGGCAGACAGCGATCCCGGTTATGTCTTCAACCGCGTCAAGCAGCTGCGCGCCAGCGGCCAGAACTGGGAAGCGGCGCAGGCCTTTGCCAACCGCCCGGTGTTTAATCGCCCCGCGCGCGATCCCGAAGCCTTCGTCGGCGATCTGCTCAGCCTTGCGAAAGCCAGCGGCGCGCGCGATGCCGTGCGGGTTGCCAGCCGCACCGATGATCTGTTCGCGCCCGGCACGGACCTGTCGGCGCTGAGCTTTACCTTGCGCGATCGCTATACTGATCTGATGTGGCTGGGCGGCACGAAAGCCCTGTGGGATCTGGGCGATGGCAATGCCGCAGCCCCGCTGTTCCAGCGGTACGGCGATGCGGCCAAGACCCCGCTGACCAAGGCCAAGGGATATTTCTGGGCAGGCCGCGCTGCGCGGGCCGCAGGCAACGCTGCCGATGCGCAACGCTATTTCGAAATGGCGGCGCGCTGGCCCGATTATTATTACGGTCAGCTCGCATTGTCGGCGCTGGGCCGGCCGATGCCCGCCTTTGCCCCGCTGCCGCAGCCGGCAATGGACGCCTCAACCCGCGCCGAATTCGAAGCGCGCCCGCTGGTCAAGGCGATCCGCGCGCTCGCCCAGAACCGCCGCGACTGGCGCACCGAACGCCGGTTTTTCGAGGCGCTCGGCGATGAAGCCGATACCCCTGAAGAAATGCTGATGGCAGGCATGCTGGCCCGCGAGACAGGGCTGGATGAAATGGCCGTGGTGCTCGGCTTCAAGGCAGGTGAAAACGGGCTTGGCGGGCTTGAACGCATCGGCTTTCCCACTGTTGCGACCCCGGGTTTCGTCAATGATTGGACGATGGTCCATGCCATTGCCCGGCAGGAAAGCGAATTTGACCGGACCCGCAGAAGCCACGCCAACGCAGTCGGCATGATGCAACTGCTGCCGACTACTGCGCGCGAGGAAGCCGGTATTCTGGGCGTGCAATACCTCAGCGCCAATCTGACTGCCGATCCGCAATATAATATCCGGCTGGGCGATGCGCATTTCTCGCGGCGGATGGATCTTTACGGCGGCAGCTATCCGCTGGCGATTGCGTCCTACAATGCGGGTCCGGGCCGGGTGCGCGAATGGCTGCGCCTGAACGGCGATCCGCGCAAGGGCGAGATCGACTGGGTGACCTGGATCGAGAAAATCCCGGCCAATTTTGAAACCCGCTATTACGTCATGCGCGTGATCGGCAATGCGGTGACCTATTCGCACATGTACCCCGCCGAAGCAGGCCTGCCGCGCCCGGTTGACGGCTTCCTGCGCTGAAGGAAAAATGACACCTCAGGGGCCTCCCATTACCCCGGCAGGCATGGCCGCATTGAAGGCGCGCTATGACCTGCTGCTTGGCACCGAACGCCCGGCGATTGTCGAAATCGTCAGCTGGGCGGCGGGCAATGGTGACCGCAGCGAGAACGGCGATTACCTTTATGGCCGCAAGAAAATGCGCGAGATCGACCGTGAGCTTACCCATCTGATCAAGCGGATGAAGGCGCTGCGCGTGGTCGATCCGGCCGCGCAGATCGACCGCAGCCGGGTGTTCTTCGGCGCGTCGGTCACCATCGCTGACGAGGACGATAACAGCCAGACCGTGACACTGGTTGGCGATGATGAACAAGACGCCGGCGCAGGCCGGATTGGCTGGAACTCCCCGCTCGCCAAGGCGCTGCGCGGCGCCAGCGTGGGCGACCTGCGCACCGTGCGCCTGCCATCGGGCACGCGCGAATGGGAAGTGCTGGGGATCGCCTATGGTT
>JANQTR010000178.1 GCA_030731635.1 Erythrobacter sp.
TCGGGCATGCCCATCTTGGCCGCGACGGTAATCTCGCGGCTCAGCTTGGAAAACATGCTTGAGCGTTTCTTGTCCTGCGCACCCTTGCGGTGCATGATGTTCTTGAACTTGGAATGGCCTGCCATGGGACGAACTTCACCGGGATGATTGCTATCTGGCGCGGGCCTTACTCTGATGGTGGATAGCGACGCAAGACCGCTCGTGCTGCGGGCGATGACCCTGCGTGAGCGTGTGGCCGATATTGGCCGGTTTGCGCTGCTGCCTGATTACCGCGCGCACCCGCTGGGGTGGGGGCGGGCAGCGGCGCTGGCATTGCTGGCGGTGTTCGCCTTCGACGTGGCGTTTGATACGCTGATTGCAGAGCTGGTCGCGGCGTGGGACGCCAAGGCCGGGTTTCTGCCCGAACCCATCGAATTCAACACGACGCTGGCCGAAGATCTGTTCAGCTTTCTGCTGCTTGCACCGGTGATGGAGGAGCTGGTGTTTCGCGGCTGGCTGACCGGGCGGATCGCGGCGCTGCGGTTTGCGCTGCATGGCTTTGCCGCGATGGGGCTGATGACGGCGGCGCTTTATATGCCCGGCCCATACCAGACCGCCGTGTCGCTGGCCGGGGTCGCGGCGGTCTTTGCCGGGCTGATCCAGTGGAGCCGCACCCGTGACCGAGATACCGACGTGCCGGCGTGGTTCACTCGCCATTTCCACTGGGTCGTATGGGGATCATCGCTGGTATTCGGGCTGATCCATCTGGGCAATTATGAGCCGCTGACGCACCCGCTCGGCCTGCTGGTGGTGCTGCCGCAGACTGTGGGCGGCTTGCTGCTCGCCTATACCCGCACCCGGCTGGGCCTGGGCGCGGCAATGGCGCATCACGCGGCCTTTAATGCGGTGTTTCTGGCGGCTGATTATGGGTGGTGGTGAACGGTCAGATCTTCACCGCCGTACCGCTGGCGCTGACCATCAGCATTGAACCATTGGCGCCGATCACCTCGTAATCGAGATCGATACCGACCACCGCATTGCCGCCGAGTCCCGCGGCTTCGGCCTGCAATTCCTCAATCGCCTGCTTGCGTGCATCGGCAAGGATGCGTTCGTAGCTGCCCGACCGCCCGCCAACGATGTCGCGGATGTTGGCGAACATATCGCGGAAAATGTTCGCGCCGACGATCACTTCACCGGTGACGATGCCGCAATATTCCTGAATCGGGCGGCCTTCGATGGTCGGCGTGGTCGTGACGATCACGCCGCGCGCGTCTTTCCAGGGGGATGTCATTGGAGGGTCTCCTATTGCTGTGTTAGCAAGATAACACAGGCAGGTGATATTTCAATGACAGGCGCGCGCGGCCCAATCACTCAAGCTGCGGCTTACGCCATCCCGAGCGCGTTCTTGTAGGTTTCCAGCAGCATGTCCTGTTCGCTGCGATCATCGGGCTTCATTTTGCGCAGGCGCACGATCTGGCGCATGATCTTGGGATCGTAACCCACCGCCTTGGCTTCGGCATAAACATCGCGGATGTCGTCGGCGATGCCTTTTTTCTCTTCTTCGAGGCGTTCGATGCGCTCGATCAGCAGGCGCAGGCGGTCGTCGGTGGAATTGGCGTCGTCGGCCATCAGGGAATCTCCATTGGAAACAGAATCAGTTGCAAGGCTCGATAGCCAGCCTGACCCGCCGATTGAACCGTCGGGGCAAATTAATCCTGTGCGTTCTTCGCCCCGTTCAATTTGACGCTCGCATCCATCGCCGCGATCTGTTCGGGCGTGGCGGGGGATTGGAACTGCGCTTTCCACTGCGCGCTGGGCATTCCATGGATCAATTCGCGCGCGTTCTCCTTGTCGCCGGGATAGCCCGCATCGCGGATCCAGTCAGCAAGGCAGTTGCGGCAAAATCCGGCGAGGCCCATCAATTCAATGTTCTGCGCATCGTGGCGGTGGCGCAGGTGGCGCACCAGCCGGCGAAAGGCCGCGGCGGCCTGCGCATCGTCCAGATTATCGAGCGGATCGGCATTGCTATTCATCGCGGCTTTTCCTTGAGTTGCAAAACGCCTGTGCCATAGCGCACCCTCGAAGAGGGATAGCCAAAAATGTCACGACGCGATCAGACCCGGATCGACCCGCGCGGCCGCAAGGTCAAGATTCTTGCCACCATCGGCCCCGCCAGCCGCTCGCCTGAAATGCTGGAACGCCTGCTGCGGGCAGGGGCCGACGCGTTCCGGGTCAATATGAGCCACGGCGCCCACGCCGATCACGAAGCCGCGATCGCCGCGATCCGCGCGCTGGAAAAGCAATTTGCCAAACCGATTGCGATCCTTGCCGATTTGCAGGGGCCGAAGCTGCGGGTCGGCACGTTCAAGGATGGCCAGGCGGTGATCCGCCATTCGGGCCACTTCGTGCTCGACCGTGACGAGACCCCGGGCGACGAAAACCGCGTTTATCTGCCGCATCCCGAACTGTTCGGCATTATGCAGCGCGGGCAGCGATTGCTGATCAATGATGGCAAGATCCGGTTGAAAGTGCTGGAAGCCGACGGCGACCGCATCCTGTGCAGCGCCGAAGTGGGCGGGGTGATTTCGGATCGCAAGGGCGTCAACGTACCCGACGCCGAAGTGCCGATCCCCGCGCTGACCGAAAAAGACCGCCGCGATCTCGCCTTTGCGACGGAACACGGGGCGGACTGGATCGCGCTCAGTTTCGTGCAGCGGCCCGAAGATATCGCGGAAGCGCGCAAACTGATCGGCAGCCGCGATGTCGCAATCTGCGCCAAGATCGAAAAGCCCCAAGCTGTCCACCGGCTCGATGAAATCATCGAACTGGCCGACGGCATCATGGTCGCGCGCGGCGATCTGGGGGTTGAGCTGGAACCCTATGAAGTCCCGCCGCTGCAAAA
>JANQTR010000179.1 GCA_030731635.1 Erythrobacter sp.
TTCGAACAATTGCTGGTCGTCACCTCCAGCCCATAGGTGTGGTGATAGGCACGCACGAGGTGATCGGACGCCGCCTTGGATGCCGAATAGGGCGAATTGGGCGCATAGGGCGTCGTCTCGCTGAACGCAGGATCGTCCGCGCCCAGTGATCCGAACACCTCATCGGTCGAGATATGGTGGAAACGGTGCTCCACCCCATCACCCGCCAGCCACACCGCGCGCGCGGCTTTCAACAGGCTGTTGGTGCCCAGGATATTGGTGTCGATGAATGCGTCCGGCCCGGTGATCGAACGGTCAACATGGCTTTCGGCGGCAAAGTGCACCAGAGTGGTGATAGCGTGATCGCGCAGCAGCTGTTCGACCAGCGCGGTGTCACGGATATCGCCCACCACCAGCTCTGCCTGCGCGCCTTCAAGTGTCGAACGATTGCCAGCGTATGTTAGCGCATCGAGCACCACCACCCGGTCATCCGGATAGTGCGCATTCCAGTAATGCACGAAATTGCCGCCGATAAAGCCGGCCCCGCCGGTGACGAGCAGATTAGCCAAGCTTTACTTCCTCTTTCAGCATCAGGCGCAGGTTTTCGCGCCACGGCACGGGCGTATCGCCAAGCAGCGCGCGGGTTGCGCTGCAATCGAGCAACGAAAACGCCGGACGCCGCGCCGGGGTAGGATATTCGGCAGCAGTGATCGCGCGGATCACAGGAATGTTTGCAACAAGGCCGAGCGCATGGGCTTCCTCGGCAATCGCTACCGCGAATTCATGCCAGCTGGCCACCCCGTCATCGCAATGATGAAAGGTACCGGTCGCGCCCTTTTCAACCAGCGCCCAGATCGTGCGCGCCAGCCCGGTGGCCCAGGTCGGCGCACCGATCTGATCGGCCACCACAGCCAGCTCATCACGCTCGTTCATCAGGCGGATCATGGTTCGCACGAAATTGGCGCCGCCTGCTTCGTACACCCATGCGGTGCGCACCAGCAGGTCTTCGGGCCGCAGGTGATCCTCACCTTCGGCCTTGGTTCGGCCATAGGCAGACAGGGGGTTGCGGGCGCTAGATGGCGCGTAGGCCGCGCTTGCCTCGCCGTCGAACACGAAATCTGTCGAGACGTGAACCACTTTGCCGCCGGTTTCGGCCATCGCGGCGACCATCGCGGCGACGGCATCGGAATTGATCGCGCGGGCAAGATCTTCGTCGCTCTCGGCCCGGTCGACCGCCGTATAAGCTGCCGCGTTGATTATCACATCGGGCGCTTCAACCGTCAGCCGGGCGCGCAGCATGGGCACGTCGGTCAGGTCGCAATCATCGACATCAATGGCATTGATCATGGCCCAGCCGGGCGCAGTTCGCTCCAAGGCCCCGCCGAGCTGGCCGTTCGCGCCGGTGATCAAGATGTTCATGCGAACACCGGCACGTCGGCGAGGGAAAGCCCGGCTGCGTCCTTGTCGGAAATGATCGGATCAAGGTCCGTCACAGGCCATGTGATACCCACCGCAGGGTCGTTCCATGCCAGCGTGTGTTCGGACTGCGGCGCATAGGGCGCGGTGCATTTGTAGAGGAAGTCGGTATCATCCTCCAGCGTCAGGAACCCGTGGGCAAAGCCTTCCGGCACCCAGAACATGCGATTGTTGGCCGCGCTCAATTCCACGCCGACCCATTGCCCGAAAGTCGGCGATGCCGCCCGCAGATCAACCGCCACATCAAACACGGCGCCGCGCGTTACCCGCACCAACTTGCCCTGAGAGCCGGGGTTCTGGAAATGCAGCCCGCGCAGCACGCCCTTTTGCGAGCGGCTGTGATTGTCCTGCACAAAGTTCAGATCCAGCCCCATTTCGGCAAAGCCCGCCGCATTCCACGTTTCCATGAAAAACCCGCGCGCATCGCCGAACACGCGCGGTTCGATGATCAGCGGCCCTGCTATGGCGGTTTCGACGATGTTCATGCCAGCACCGGGTTTTCGAGCAGGTTCAGCAGATATTCGCCGTAGCCTGATTTGCGCAGCGGCTCGGCAATTTCGCGCAGCCGGTCAGCGGTGATAAAGCCCTGTCTCCATGCGATTTCTTCGGGGCAAGCGATCTTCAGCCCCTGACGTTCTTCGGTAATGCGCACGTAAGTGGCTGCATCAAGCAGCGAGGCGTGGGTGCCAGTATCAAGCCAGGCAAACCCGCGCCCCATGATTTCAACCGACATCGTGCCATCTTCGAGATAGAGCCGGTTGAGATCGGTAATCTCCAGTTCCCCGCGCGATGAAGGCGCAAGGTCACGGGCGCGATCAACCACGGTGTCATCGTAGAAATAGAGGCCCGTCACGGCGTAATTCGATTTGGGCGCAGCGGGCTTTTCCTCAATCGAGATCGCTTTGCCTGCGCTATCGAATTCGACCACGCCAAACGCCTGCGGATCATTGACGCGATAGGCAAACACGCTCGCCCCGGCATCGCGGGCGGTGGCATTGCACAGCAGTGCGGGCAGGCCGTGGCCGTAAAAGATGTTGTCGCCTAGGATCAGCGCGCTTGGGCCCCCGCGCACGAAATCGGCGCCAATGTGGAATGCCTGCGCAAGCCCTTCGGGCTTGGGCTGCACCGCGTAGGATAGCGACACGCCAAAATCCGATCCATCGCCCAGCACGCGCTGAAACTGCGCCGCATCTTCGGGTGTGGTAATGATCAGGATATCGCGAATTCCCGCCAGCATCAGGGTACTGAGCGGATAATAGATCATCGGCTTGTCAAAGATCGGCATCAACTGTTTGGACACGCCGCGGGTGAGTGGATAAAGCCGGGTGCCCGAACCTCCGGCGAGGATAATCCCGCGCCTGGTCGTTTCATTTGCCATAGCGATTGCTCGGCTGCCTCTC
>JANQTR010000180.1 GCA_030731635.1 Erythrobacter sp.
ACAATTGCTGGGTGAGCATCTGCATCCGCGGCTCATCCTCTGGCGGCACGCCGAGAATCTGCATCACCACGCGCAAGGGGTAGGGGCCAGAGACCTCCTTGACGAAATCAACCTCGCCGCCGCCATTTTCAAGCATCCGGTCAACCGTGCGGGCTGCCAGTGCGCGCAGTTCATCCTCCAGCCGCCCCAGATTGCGGGGCATGAACCATTCCTGCGTCAGCTTGCGATATTTGGGATGGATCGGCGCATCAAACACCACCAGCGAATCGACCAGCATGTTCGATCCGGTCGCCGCGCGGCTGAAGGCGATCGCCTGATTGAAGCTGAACACCACCGGGCGCGGGTTATTGAGGAAGCCGGCGTTGTCCTTCGACATGCGCATCACATCATCATAGCGGGTGATCAGCCAGAACGGATCGAACAGGCCGGGCGTATCTGGCTGCACCTTAACCACGGGCGTTGCTTCGCGGATGTGGTCGAATGTGTCGAGCAGTCCGTCCCACGCGGCATAGGCGTGCGGATCGATCACCTGCCGCGCGAGATCGCCGGACAGCACGGCCGCGCCGCTCACGACGCGCCTTCTTTCGCGCGCGCCGCATATTCATCGCGCAATTCGCGCTTGTAGAGCTTGCCGTTCGCTTCGCGCGGGAGATCGGGGCGGAAATCGAACAGCTTGGGCATCTTGATCTTTGACAGGCTGGGGGCGAGGAAATCCCTCAGTTCCGCCTCCAAAGCCGCGCCAGCATCGGCCATATTGCGCGGCTGCACCACCGCCACGACCTTTTCGCCCAGATCCGGGCAAGGCGCGCCGATCACGGCTGCGTCCATTACTTTGTCGTGCGTGACGAGCAGATTCTCGATCTCCTGCGGATAGATGTTGACCCCGCCCGAGATGATCATGTGGCTTTTGCGGTCGGTCAGGAACAGGAAGCCGTCGGCGTCCAGATGGCCGATATCGCCCAGCGTCATCCAGCCTTTGGGGTGCATCGCCTCGGCGGTTTTGGCCGGATCGTTGTGATAGGTCGGCAGCAGCGCGTTCTCGAAATAGATCAGCCCGTCCTGATCCGCGCCCAGCTCCTCACCATCAGGGCCGCAGATATGCAGCGTGCCGTAGATCGCTTTGCCGACGCTGCCGGGGTGGGTCAGCCAGTCAGCGCTGCCGATCATGGTCATGCCGATGCTTTCGCTGCCCGCGTAATACTCGTTCACGATCGGCCCCCACCATGCGATCATTTCCTGCTTGATCGGCACCGGGCACGGCGCCGCAGCGTGGAGCGCACGCTTGTGGCTGGACAGGTCGTACCGGGTGCGCACAGCGGGATCGAGTTTCAGGAAGCGCACGAAATGGGTCGGCACCCATTGGCTATCGGTCACCTTGTAGCGCTCAATCGCTTGCAGCGCCTCTTCGGGCTCGAACCGCTCCATCATCACGACTGTCCCGCCCAGCCGGTGCACGACCGAACACCAGCCGATGGGTGCAGCATGATAGAGCGGCGCGGGGGACAGGTAGATCATCGAGCCATCCGTCGGCATTCCCGCCCCCATGACCGCCAGCCCCACCAGCGGCACGGCGGCCTGCGGATCGGGATCAGCGGGCGGGGCGGGACGGATGCCCTTGGGCCGCCCGGTGGTGCCGGATGAATAGAGCATCACCATGCCGGCGCTTGGATCCGGGATCGGGGTGCTTGGTTGCGCAGCAAGAGCGGCGGCGAAGTTTTCCGCTTCGCCCCCAAGCTCATTGGCGTCCATCAACAGCACGGTCAGTCCTGGGCATTCTTTGCGGATATCGTCCAGCACGCCTGCGAAATAACCGCTCGTGATCAGCAGCTTGGCTTGCGCATCGCGGATAATATAGGCAGCTTCGGGCGCGGTCAGACGGGATGAAATCGGCACCAGCATCGTCCCTGCGCGCTGCGAACCCCAGATCAGCGTGAAATATTCGATCCGGTTTTCCAGCAGCACTGCAAAAGCATCGCCCGCATTGATCCCGTGGGCGCGCAGCAGGTGGGCAAAGCGGTTGGATTGCGCATCCATTTCGCCATAGCTGATCTGCTGGCCCGATCCTGTCATGATGACGGCAGGATGGTCGGGGTTTCGCGCAGCGTGCGCGATCGGGTGCATGGTCATGTGTTTCTCTCCCTTGCTGCCCCGCTTTTAAGCGAGCTTGCAGCTTGGGACGAAATTGAACTGCGCGCAGGCCGTCCGCAAGCAAAATCGGTATGGAAAATGCTACCGAATATCAGGGAGAAGATGGCGGGGCGAATGCGCGCGGGGCAGGCGTTTTGCGGACAAAAAAAGGCGGCGGGTAAACCCGCCGCCATGATCGGACACCCTCTCCAATGTCCGGCCCACTTACGTGGGCTATCTCGTAAGGCTTACTGGCCGCCTTGGCCATTGAGCCGTGCATCGCGGGCGTAAGCCAGCTGTGCTTCGCTCTCTACCATATACGGAATCGGATTGACTGCAAGACCCTCAACACGGACTTCGTAATGCAGGTGCGGGCCGGTCGAACGGCCGGTCGATCCGACGTAACCGATCAGGTCGCCCTTTTTGACATTATCGCCCGCCGCCACTGCCAGACGCGACAAGTGGGCGTAACGGGTTTCCATCGAGGCACCATGGTTGATGCTGATGTAAAGACCATAGCTCGAAAACCAGTCAGCGCGGCCAATGATGCCGTCGGCGGTCGCATAGACCGGGGTGCCGCTTGGCGCAGCAAGATCAATGCCGGTGTGCTTGCGGCGGCCGCCCAGCACCGGGTGATTGCGCATCCCGAACCCGCTGGTCAGCGCTGCATCTTCGAGCGGCATGCGCGACGGCACCGAAATGCTGCGCTGCGGGATCGGTGACGAATAGGCGACCACATTTTCGCCGGCGGTATTGTTGCCGCCGACGCCCATGGTCGGGCTGGTGCGCTCAAGAGCGGTCCAGCTGGCGAATAGCGATTTGAAACGGCCGTCACCATTATCGACAACATCGCCCTGCGCTTCACGCACGGGCTCGATGATATCGGCACTGGCGGTGGCGGAATTGGCGGAGTTCGCAAAAGCCGGAGCGGCTGCGGAAACAAGAACGGCGGAGCACGCTGAAAAAACGAGCTTGATCACCTGACGCGCGGCAAATTTCATAACTGACCCGGTTCCCGTTAGCGGCTTTTGCCGTTGGAAAATTCCGACACGTCGATCGCGCGCCTTTTGCTTGGGAGGGGTTATCCGGGGGAGTCGTTAAGACGCAATCGCTGTGTAGAATTCGCGCGACAAACCGGCTGCGAGACGGGCCGAGTCGTTGAACGGCGGCTTAATGGAGCCATGAAAGTGCTGTTTTACGAGGCTCTGCCACAGGGATTCGGGTGGCTGCCGGCTCATTTCGGCACAGCGCAGAAAGTGTTTGGTGCCGACACCGACGTGGCGAATTTCGTCGTCAAGTATGCGAGCAAGAATTTTCGCCCCGCCTTCATCCCCGCCCGCGCGCACCCGTTCAAGCGTGGCTGGGGTGACGTCGAGACCGCGCGCTTCGAGTACCATCGGCACCACCGCGAGCCGCGCGGCGACGTCGTGGCGGGTATGGTGCGCGGCTTCCCATAGTCCGGCGTGGGCGGGCAGCGCGCCGTAATGACTGCCCAGCGATTCCAGCTTGCGGGCCAGTAGTGCGAAATGCATCGCTTCATCGGCGGCCACGCTGAGGAAATCGCTAACGAATTCGCGGCCCATGCCGGCACCAAATCGCCCCGCCATGTCGAGCGCCAGATCAATCGCGACAAATTCGATGTGGGCAAGCGCGTGCCACAGCGCGATCCGCCCGCTTTCCGAACCGCCCTTGCGGCGCTTGGGCATTTGCCCCGGTGGCAGCAATTCGGGCGCGGGCGGCCAGGCGGGCTGATCCGGCATCGCGGCGTCAAACTGCCACGCCAGCGCGCCCTTGCGCCAGTCGCGCGCCGCCGCGCGCGCGGCAAAGCATTTGGCACGCGGGTCTGACGTCAACAGCGCAGCGCGGATGGCAGAGGCGACCGACGGCATTGACCGGTCAGAGCGCTTTGACTGCCGCCAATACGTCCTCGGCATGCCCGGCAACCTTCACCTTGTTCCATACCTGCGCGATTTTCCCGTCCGTGCCGACGAGATAGGTCGCGCGCACCATGCCCATGTAGGTTTTGCCGTACATCTGCTTTTCCGCCCATACGCCTAGTGCATCGGACAGCCCGCCTTCTTCCGCATCACTGGCGAGCGGCGCGGTGAGGCCGTGTTTGGCGATGAATTTGGCGTGCTTTTTCGCCGGGTCCTTGCTGACGCCGAGCAGTTTGGCACCTGCTGCCGCGAACTGATCCTGCAGGGCCGAAAAATCCTTGTTCTCGGTGGTGCAGCCAGGTGTGTCATCTTTGGGATAGAAGAAGATCACCAGCTTTGATCCGGCGAAGTCGGATGGCTTGACCTGCCCGCCTTCGGGGGTTTCCATCGCGATATCGGGAATGGCGTCACCAACGCCGGGGAAAGTGCTCATCATGTCGTCTCCTGTTCGTGTGTCAGAATGTCCGTGCCCAAAATTTGTTTCCACGCCTGCGCTACGCTATCGCGCGCCGCAGCGAAGGCAGCCATGAGCGCATCATAGCTGTCGTAACCGCAGGCCCGCGCCAGCGCCCGCGCCGCGGATGGCGGCGGTTCGCGGCCATCGGGGGCAAGCAGGCGGCCTGCCACCAGCATCCGGGTCATCAAGGCGTGGGGCGCGATCAGGGCGTCAGGCAGCAGGCCTGCGGCAACCAGCCCGGACAGCGCCACCGCCAGATCCGGGTCGAGCGCATGGGGCGCGGCTTCGGACAGCGGCGCGCCGCTGGCCGCTTCGCCCTTGAGTTGCAGATAGTGGACCAGGAATTCACAATCGACGAGCCCGCCGCGTTGCAGTTTGGCATCGATTGGCCCGCCGGGGTGTTTGTGTCTGGCCATTTCGGCGCGCATCTGGAGCACCGCATCGCGCAACGCTGCCTTGTCACGCGGGGCGTGCAGCACCTCGGCCAGCACCCCCTCCAACTCGGTCCGTGCGGCGGGCGAGCTGTAGAGCACCCGCGCACGGGCGAGCGCCATGTGTTCCCATGTCCACGCCGCTTCGCGCTGATATTTGCCAAACGCTTCGCAACTGACCGCCATCGGTCCCTGATTGCCTTGAGGCCGCAGCCGGGTGTCGACCTCGTACAGCGCGCCCTGCGCCGTCGGCACCGACAGCGCGGCGCTGACCCGGCTGGCGAGGCGGTTGTAATAGGTCGTCGCCCCCAGCGGCCGCGCGCCGTCTGATTGCGCGGCGAAATCGCCGGTGAACAGATAGATGATATCGAGGTCCGAGGCATGGGTCAGCGCCCCGCCGCCAAGCCGCCCAAGGCCGAGTATCACCAGTTCGCTGCCCGGCACATGCCCATGCTTGGCGGCGAATTCGCGCACCGTTGCATCGGCCGCCAGGGTCAGTGCCGCCTCGGCCGTGCGCGACAGGGCATGGGCAATCGCGATGGGATCGGCCAGCCCTTCGATCAGCTGGATGCCAAGCGCAAAGCGAATCTCGCCAGTGATCACCCGGATCGCGTCGAGCAGTGCTTCGTAATCCGCGCGGATTGCCGCCCCGCGCATCCGCGCCATGATCGCAGGCACCGCACCCGGCAATTCCAAGGCATCGCGATCGATCAGCGTGTCGAGCAGTTCGGGCTTGCGCGCCAGCTCGTCCGACAGCGCCGGGGCCAACGTCAATGCAGCCACCAGGCGCCGGGTCAGATCAGGCCGCGCATCAAGCAGGCGAAAGGTGGTGATCGCCGATGGCACGGTTTCGATGATCCGTTCCCACCGGGTGATCGCGCGCGGCGGATCATCGCTGGCCGCAATGGCTGCGATCAGCGCCGGGGCGAGCCGATCCCACGCCGCCACCGCCTGGGGTGAACGGATCGCGGCATGGCGACCGTCGCGCCAGCCTTCGATCCGTTCGGCCAGCACCTCAGGCTCGTCAAAACCAAGCGCGCCAAGCTGCTGCGTCAGCGCGCTGGCGGGCATGGCGACTGGCATGGCGGTCGTTTCCGCCGTGCCGATCAGCGCTTCATAGATGCGCGCAGTGCCAGCGGTCAGCCGGGTCAATTCCGCCACCAGCGCCGCCCCATCCGCCAACCCGTCAAGCCGCGCGACATTGTCCAGTGCTTCGCCTTCGGGCAGGGCATGGGTCTGGCGGTCGTTGACCATCTGCAAACGGTGTTCGACCATCCGCAGCCGGTCGTAACCCTCACCAAGCGTCGCGGCATTTTCGGCGGTGATCCACCCGGCCGCGGCCAAGGCATCCAGCCCTGCGCGCGTGCCGCGTACCCGCAACGAAAGGTCACGGCCGCCGTGGATCAACTGGTGGGTCTGGGCGTAAAACTCGATCTCACGAATGCCGCCGCGCCCGCGTTTGACATCAAAACCCGGGCCGGGCGCGCGCGGCCCTGCGTGGCTTTCGCGGATGCGCAAGGTGAGCGCGCGGATTTCTTCGATCGCGCCGAAATCAAGCTGCCCGCGCCATACGAACGGACGGATCGCGGCCAGGAACGCCTCGCCTGCCGGAATGTCCCCCGCCGCTGCGCGGGCGCGGGTAAACGCGGCCCGTTCCCACGCCAGCGCCGCGCCCTGATAATGCGCCATCGCCGCGCCGACAGGGACGCAGAGCGGGCTGACCTCGCTCGCGGGCCTGAGGCGCAAATCAACCCTGAGCGCATAGCCATCCGCTGTGCTGGACGACAGCAGTGCCACCACCCGGCGCGCATAACGCTGCGCCGCCTCACCCGGGTCGTCGGTCGCGCGGCGAGCAAGACGTTCGCGGTCAAACAACAGGATCGGATCAATGTCGGAGGAATAGTTGAGTTCGCCCGCGCCCTGCTTGCCCAGGGCCAGCGCGATGAAGCCTTCAGCGCCGTCGCTATCCGTGCGTTCGTGGATCGCCGTGCGGATCGCGCGGTCCAAGGCGCGGTCGGCAAAAGCGGTGAGTTCGCCGACCACCTGCGCCAGCGGGAAGGCTCCTGCCAGATCGCCCACCGCCAGCGCGGCTGCCAGCGCCAGCCGTTCGCGCCGCAGCGCGACTTCGGCATCAGGATGCGCGCTCTGCGCCCGAGCCCAGGCCAGCGCCTCTACGCCATCCCCCGCCGCCAGCAGCGCCGCGAGTTCCGGCTGGCGTTCCAGCGCCCGCGCCAGAAACGGCGCATGGGTGCGGGCGCGGTGCAGTGCGCTATCCCAATTGGCGGCGTGTATCTCTCCCATCACCCCTCTGTGACCGCCGCATGGGCGGCCTGCAAGGGGTGATGCTTGCGCCTGCCCGCCCGGTCTGCAATTGAACGGCGCAATGGTCGATCAGACATAAGGGACGGCAAGGTAATGACAGCACGGATCGGGGCGCTTGGCGCCGTCATGGCGGCAGCGCTGGCGCTGGCAGGGTGCGATGCGCTCATGTTGCAGGAGGTGGGCGGGACAGACGTAATGGACATGCCCGCGGTTGAACCCGGCGACCTGTCCGAAGCCACGATGAAAGACGTCACCCGCATCCTTTCCAGCGACGCCTTCGAAGGGCGGATGCCCGGCACCCCCGGCGAAGAAAAGACGATCGCGCTGATGATCGAACGCTTCAAGGCGGCAGGGTTGCAGCCCGGCAACGGCGATTCCTGGTTGCAGGAAGTCCCCCTGATTGAAATTACCGGCAAGGATTACACACCACTTACCATCACCGGGAAAGGCGCGAACATCGCGCTCGATTTCCGCAAGGATTGGGTCGGTGTGACCTATCGCGAAGACGCCAAGACCGCGCTTGCCGACAGCGAGCTGGTGTTCGTCGGCTATGGCATCAACGCGCCCGAACGCGGCTGGAACGATTATGCCGGTGTCGATGTGAAGGGCAAGACGGTGGTGATCCTCGTCAATGATCCCGATTGGCAGGCGGCAAACCTTGAAGGCACCTTCAATGGCCGCGCGATGACCTATTACGGGCGCTGGACTTACAAGTACGAAGAGGCCGCCCGCCAAGGCGCGGCGGGCGCGCTGATCGTCCACCAGACCGACCCTGCAAGCTATGGCTGGAACGTCATTGAAAGTTCATGGACCGGCCCGCAGGCGTATGCCCAGCGCGGCGAAAACGCCCCGCCGCTGACGCAGATGAACGGCTGGCTGTCCGAAGACGCTGCGCGCAAGGTGGTGAAGGCCGCCGGGCAGGATCTGGACGCGCTGACCAAGGCGGCGCAAGCCAAGGGCTTCAAGCCGGTGCCATTGGGACTGACCACCTCGACCAGCTTTGCCAGCGATTTCCGCAGCATCACCTCGCACAATATCATCGGCATTCTGCCGGGCAGCGAAGCGCCGGACGAATATGTGCTGCACACCGCGCATTGGGATCACCTGGGGCGCTGCACGCCTGCGCCCGATGGCGATGACATCTGCAACGGCGCGGTCGACAATGCCACCGGCACCGCGGCATTGGTCGCGCTGGCCGAGGCCCACGCCAAAGCGGGCCCGGCGCGCCGCAGCCTGGTTTTCCTGGCGGTAACGGCGGAGGAATCAGGCCTGCTCGGCGCGCAATACTATGCCCAGAACCCGGTGTTTCCGTTGGCGCAGACCGTGGGCGGGATCAACATGGACGCGTTTCAGGTCGCTGGCCCGGCCAAGGACGTAACGGTCGTGGGCCCCGGCAAATCGCAGCTCGATGCCTTCCTCACCGCCGCGCTTGATGCCGATAATCGCACCATCACCCCCGATCCCAAGCCCGAGGCCGGATACTACTACCGTTCCGACCACTTCGCCTTTGCCAAGCTGGGCGTACCGATGCTGTATATCGACGGGGGCGAGGATCTGATCGATGGCGGCAAGGAAGCCGGCGCGGCTGTGGCCAAGGATTACACCGACAATCGCTATCACGGGCCCAAGGACGAATTCAACGAAGACTGGGATTGGTCAGGCGTGATGGCGGACTTGCAGCTGTTCTACCGCGTCGGGCGCACGCTCGCGATGAGCAGCAGCTGGCCGAACTGGAACGAAGGTGACGAGTTCAAGGGCGTGCGCGACGCGGATTGCGCAGCGTCTGAAAAGGGCTGCTGATCGGATCATGACCGCGTTGATGCCGCCCGAATGGGCCGTCCAGGATTGGCTGTGGATCGGGTTTCCGCATCTGGCCGAAGAATGGCCCGGCTGGCTTGAACCTGCGCAAGAGCAGATGGCGGATTTCGCCTCTGCTGTGGCGGAAAGCGGCCAGCAGGTGCGCCTATTGGTGCGCGACGAAGCAAATGCGGTGCGCGCGGCGGCGTTGGTGAGTGCCAAGGTCACGCTTGAACAGCGTGTCTATGGCGATGTGTGGCTGCGCGACACGGGCCCGCTGGTGGTGTTCGAAGACGGCACCCGCGCGGCCCGGCGGTTTGGTTTCAACGGCTGGGGCGGCAAATATCTGATGCCCGGCGATATGGAAATCGGGGCAGAGCTGGCGCGTGATGCGGGCCTCGCGATCCAGACTTCGCCGATGATCCTTGAGGGCGGGGCGGTGGACGGCGATGGCACCGGGCTGGTCGCGACGACCGAACAATGCCTGCTCAATCCCAACCGCAATGCCGGCATGACTCGCGCCGCGATCGAAGCCGAACTTGCCGCAACGCTCGGCTTTACCCGCGTGCTGTGGCTTGGCGATGGGCTGATCAATGATCACACCGATGGCCATGTTGATAACCTTGCGCGGTTTGTCGGCCCCAATCGGTTGGTGGTTCCGCAAGCGACCGGCGCGGATGATCCCAACGCAGCGATCTACGCCGATGCCGCCGCGCGCGCGGAAAGCTTTGGGGTCGAGGTAGTGCGCATCCCCTCCCCTGGACGGATCGAGCGGGGCGGCGTGATCGAACCGGCCAGCTATGTGAACTTTGCAATCACTTCGAATCTGGTGGTGGTGCCGACTTTCGGATCACCCCATGATGCCGAAGGCGTCGCCGCGATTGCCGCGCTGTTTCCCGATCGCGACACCATCGGCCTTCCCGGCGCGGCGGTGCTGGCAGGCGGCGGCGGATTTCACTGCGCCAGCCAGCAAATGCCGGCTTTCCCGGCTGCGACCACCGGGAATTAACGATTCGTTAGGGGTTTGGGGCGATTGTCGCAGGCTATGAACCGCGCCTCTGCCCCTCTCGCTGCCCTCGCCCTGCCGCTTGCCGCCGTCACCGGCGGGAATGCTTCGGTTGAACTCGCGCGGCGCGCAATCGTGTTAGGCTGCGCGGCGGCGTTGATCCTTGCGGGACAGTCGCTGCCGTTCTGATTCACACCGCGCCGTAACCTTGCGGCCATCTGGCGCGTATATATCCTCGACCACTTAGAGGATGATCCGATGATCAAGAACCGCACCGCACTCGCCCTTCTCGCCGGAATTGCTGCCGTTGGTGCTGCCACCTTGGCGGTATCGCAAGGTGCGCCGGCGCAGGCGCAGAACGACGCTGGTGTTCCTTCGCCCACCGGAGAACCGGTGCTGATCGAGCTGTTCACCAGCCAGGGCTGTTCATCCTGCCCCCCGGCTGACAAGGTCGCCGCCAAGATCGCGCCGAGCCCGGGCCTCGTCGTGATCTCGCGCCCGGTCACCTATTGGGACCGGCTGGGGTGGAAAGACACTCTTGCCAAGGAAGCCAACACCGCATTGCAGCAGGCCTATGCCCGACGCGGGCTGGCAGGCCAGAACGGGGTCTATACCCCGCAGATGGTGGTCAATGGCCGGTTTGGTGCCGTCGGCTCACGCGAACTTGATGTGCGCCGCGGCGTCGCCCACAACAGCGGCGCGGGCAATGCCGCGATCCGGGTCAATGATCTGGGTGCGGAAGGCTTTGGCGTTGGCCTTGGCGGGGATACGGCCAAGCCTGCTGAACTGCTGCTGGTCGGCGTGACCCGCGAAGTCGAAGTCGGCATCGGCAGCGGTGAAAATGGCGGCCGCACGGTCACCTACACCAACGTGCTGCGCGACGAAGCGCCGATTGCGAGCTGGAAAGGCGGCAAGGCGAGCTATGTGATCTCGCCTGCGCAGCTCAAGGTCAAAGGTGCAGACGCCTATGCACTTGTGCTGCGCGAACCGGGCGGCGGGGCAGTGCTTGCCGCGCAGTGGGTCAAATAAGCCTCGCACAGAAAAGTGGGAGCCGGTTTTCTGCAAGTAAGGATCCGGCACCAAAGGCCTAAAGCAGACGCAGCAGTGCGCCCACCGCGGCACCTGCCAGCACCACGCCGACAGTGCTGCGCCACACCGGGTCGCTGATCCGGCCTGACACTGCCGTGCCCAGCCGGTTGCCGAGCAGGATCACCGGCAACATCACCAGTGCAAAGACCACCAGCTGCCACCGCAGGATGCCGAGCCATGTTGCGCTCATCAACCCTGCGCTGGCGGCGATGGTGAAGATCAGCAGCATCGATGCTTTGATCGTGCTGCGCGGCAGCGCGCGGCCTGCGTAATACGGCACCACCGGCGGACCGGGCATCCCGGCATAGCCTGTCATCAACCCGCTCAACACGCCGACGCCGCCGGTCACCAGCGACCCCGGCACGTCGCTTCCCCGGCGCGGCAGCAGGATCGCAAGGAAAGCGCTGAAGGCGATCAGTGCAATCACCAGCCGGGCGATGTCGGCGCTAGTCGATGACAATGCATAGAGGCCCAGCGGGGTGGTCAGCACCACAATGCCGCCGATCACCCAGGCGCTGCGCTCTGCCTCACGCACCAGCATCCGCACCTCGGTCGCGCCGATCAGCAGTGACAGGCAATTGCCCAGCACCACTGCTTCGACCGGCGGCAGGGCGAGGGCAAGGATCGGCACCAGCAGGATTGCCATGCCGAACCCGGTCAGCCCGCGCACGAAGGACGCGCCCAGCGCCGCGCCCAGCGCAACCACGATTTGCAGCGCGGTAAACCCGCCGATCAGTTCCATGTCTTGCGCGTTCAGCCGCGCAGATCAGGCGGGGTCGCCTCGGTCCGGATCAGCGCAATCGCATCGGCAAGGCTCATTACCTTTTGGTGTTCCGCACCCAAGGTGCGGACTGCGACGGTGCCTTCCTCGGCCTCACGCTTGCCCACCACCAGCAGATGCGGGACCTTCGCCAGTGAGTGTTCGCGCACCTTGTAGTTGATCTTCTCGTTGCGCAGATCGGCTTCCACCCGCAGGCCTGCTGCCTTCAACTGCGTTTCGACATTGCGGGCGTAATCATCCGCGTCCGACACAATCGTCGTCACCACCGCCTGCACCGGGGCGAGCCACACTGGCATGCGCCCGGCGAAATGTTCGATCAGGATGCCGATGAAGCGCTCATACGATCCGAAGATCGCGCGGTGCAGCATCACCGGGCGGTGCTTGTTACCATCCTCGCCAATGTAGTGCGCATCTAGCCGTTCGGGCAGCACCCGGTCGGACTGGATCGTGCCGACCTGCCACGTCCGCCCGATGGCGTCGGTCAGGTGCCATTCGAGCTTGGGCGCATAGAATGCGCCTTCACCCGGCAGCTCTTCCCACGTGAGGCCGTTCGCCGTCAGCGCATCGCGCAATTCCTGTTCGGCCTTGTCCCAATCAGCTTCGCTGCCGAAGCGTTGATCGGGGCGCAGCGCCAGCTTGATGTCGTAGGTGAAGCCGAAATCGCGGTAGACCGAATCGGCCAGCGCGATGAAGTCCTGCACCTCGGCCACCACCTGACTTTCGGTGCAGAAGATATGTGCATCGTCCTGCGTGAACTGGCGCACCCGCATCAGCCCGTGCAGCGCGCCGTGGGGTTCGTTGCGGTGGCAGCAGCCCATCT
>JANQTR010000181.1 GCA_030731635.1 Erythrobacter sp.
AAAGTGCCGAAATAGGGCGCAAGCAGGGTGCGCGTATTGGCGACAAAGGCGTTGGCAGTGGCCAGATATTCGGCGCGCGCCGCATCGTCATAGGGGCGCGGCGGATAGAGCCGCGCACGTTCGGCATAAAAGGCGCTGCGATCCTTGAGCCCTGCCTGCTGCGCCAGCGCGTCCTGTTCCGCCTCGATCCGTGCGACTTCCGACAGGCCAATCGCGTGGATTTCGTCGGCGGTAAGATCGGTGGTGGTGGTCAGCTTGAGTTGCGCAGCGTAATAGTCGGCACCGCCGGGCAGCGTGATCGCGCCGACCCGGCCACTGGGGGCGTCGGGCAGGCCTGCCTCTGCCCAGGCGATGACTCTGTCATAGGCTGGCTTCAGATCGGCGATGGCACTGCGCGCCTCGCCCAGCAGGGCGTCGGCATCGCCGCGCGCAAGTTTGCCCGCGGCGACCAGCGCCTCGGTTTTGGCCTGCACGTCAGCCCATAGTGCCGAATCCGCATCACCATCAAACGGCGCGCCTGATATCAGCTTGCGGCTGCCTGACAGCACTGTTTCGACTTGGAATCGCGGTGCGCGAATGCCTGCGGCCTCACTGCCTTTGGTAAGAGCAATCGCTTCATCAAGCACCGCCGGAAGGCCGCGCAGCCGCGCGATGTAGTTGGTCAGATCGGTTTGGTCGGCCACCGTATGGGTGTTGACCAGAAAATCGGGCAATTGGCTGTGCGCCGAATAAAGCCGCGAATAAAACGGCGGGCGATAGATGCGATGGGCCAGAGCGATGGCCGCACGCTCCGCCTCCAGCGCCCAGATATCGAAATTGACCTGTGCTTCGGGTGACAGCCGGGTGCGGTCAAATTGTGCGCGCATCCGGGCCACGCTGGCCTCGCGCCAGGCGACCTGCGCGCTGGCCGCCGCATCGCCGATGTCGCTCCAGCGATCCCCGCCCTCCTTGATGCCCAACCGGGTGGCAAGCTGCGGCTGCTGCTTTACCCATTCGGCAAATTCCGCATCGAGAAATGCCGTAAGGCGCGCGTCTTCCTGTGCAAGATCTGCGTCAGTAGCAGCAACAGGTTCAGCGTTATCATGCGCCAGTGCAGCTGCGCTGGGCAGCATCAGGGCCGCGATCACGGTTGCAAGATTGCAAGAAAATGTGCGCTTCATCTGGGGTCCTGTCGCTAATGAATATTCGGCCGAGGCTAATGGCTGCTCGGCGTAGCGGCCAAAGCAAAAGGGGTGAAGGGGTTTTTGCGCCCGGTGAAACCGGTCAGCGGAGCACGCGCATCCGATCTGAGGCAGCGCTGGCGATACCCCTCTTGGCAATCGCCCAAAGTGCCCTTCGGCTCGACGAGCAGCATTTTGCTTGCCACAAAATTGGCGCTAGGTTGATGCAGCCTGTCATTCACAGGAGGGGGACACATATGAAACACCGCTGGATCGCTGCTGCCTTGCTGACCACGAGCGCGCTCGCTGCGCCAATCGCCCACGCGCAAGAGGCCGAAACCAAGCTGCTGCGCGATCCGGCGCTGTCGGACAACGCCCTCGCCTTCGTCTATGCAGGCGATATCTGGATCGCCGCGCCCGATGGCGGCAACCCGGTGCGGCTGACATCGCACCCAGCCGATGAGCGTGATCCGATCTTTTCCCCCGACGGCAAGAAGATTGCCTACACCGCCAATTATGACGGCAATGCCGATGTCTTCGTGATCGACGTGCGTGGGGGTGAGCCGCAGCGGCTGACGTGGCATCCGGGCGATGATACCGCTGTCGATTGGGCACCCGATGGCAAGTCAGTGGCGATGGTTAGCGCGCGCGAACGGCGCTCAGGCCGTTCGGGCCAGCTTTACCACGTCGGACTGGACGGAGGCCTGCCGCAAAAGGTGTCCGAAGCCACGGTCATGGCCGGCAGCTATGATGAAAGCGGGCGCGTCTTTGCCAATATGCCGTGGAGTTCAGGCAATGCCGTGCTGACCGGCGGCGTCAATGGCTGGCGCGGTTATCGCGGCGGGCGCACCCCGTCGATCCAGCTGATCGACTTTGGCGCTGGCACGGTGACCACCATCCCCGGCGAACGCACCAATGAATTCGATCCGGTATGGATGGGCGGCAAGCTTTATTTCCTGTCCGACCGCTGGAACACCCGCGCCAATATCTTCAGCTTTGATCCGGCCACCGGAGAGACCACGCAGATCACCCGCGAAAGCGATTGGGATATCCGCAATATCACCGCCAAAAACGGGCGGATCGTCTACGAAGCGGGCGGCGTTTTCCGTACGCTTGACGTAGCGAGCGGCACGGTCAGCCCCCTGCCCATCACGCTGGTGGCCGACCTGCCAGCGCGCCGCGCCGGCTGGCAACCAGTGGCCGATCAGATGACCAGCGCTGCGCTCTCCCCGTCAGGCGCGCGGGTTGCAGTCACCGCCCGCGGCGAGGTTTTCACCGTGCCGACCGACAAGGGCACCGTCCGCAACATCTCGCAAAGCGCAGCGACCCGCGATTACACTGCGATCTGGTCGGATGATGGCA
This sequence comes from Erythrobacter sp., assembly GCA_030731635.1. Classification (GTDB taxonomy): domain Bacteria; phylum Pseudomonadota; class Alphaproteobacteria; order Sphingomonadales; family Sphingomonadaceae; genus Erythrobacter. The sequence goes on from JANQTR010000181.1 coordinate 2,523, forward strand.
CACGGCTGGCCTATGTTACCGATGACGGGGCCGGACAGATGCTGGTGATCGAAGACCAAAGCGGCATCGAACCGGTGCGGCGCATCGCGCTGGGCGAACATTTTTACGAATTGGTCGCCTGGGGCAACGAAGGCCGTCACATCATTTTTGCCAGCAACAAACTGACCTTGCATGGACTGGATGTGGCGAGCGGCACGCAGTGGCAGGTCGCCAGCAGCCCGCGCCGCAACGGCGATTTCGGCGCGACGATCTCGCCTGCTGGCAACTGGTTGGCCTATACCACGCGCGGGGCGAACGAGAACGCGACGCTCAGCCTCTATGACTTCGCCGCCCGCCGCAGTTACCCGGTGACGAGCGGCTTTGCCGACATTGGCGCGCCGCAATTTTCCAAGGATGGCAAGCTGTTGTACTTCACAGCTTCGACCAATGCCGGATCGTTCTACTCCGGGCTCGACATGACGACGCAGGACCGCCCCTATCGCGCCGGGATTTATGCTGCCGTGCTGGAAGCTGACGGGAAATCGCCGCTCGCCCCGATCCTTGCCAATGAGGAGGCTGAAAAGCCCGAGGCCAAGGACAAGGCCAAAGACGGCAAGGGCGACAGCGCCAAAGACGCCAAGGAAAAAGATCCTGCCCCCAAAGTCGATCCCACTGGGCTGGAACGACGCATCATTGCGCTGCCCGTGGCCGAGGCATCGTATGACAGCCTTGCAACCGCCAAGGACGGCGCGTTGTTCTATGTCGAGCGCATCCAGCCCGGCGTCGCGACTGGCCCCGGCAGTGGGCAGGAACGCGCGCCGCTGATGCGGTTCGACTTTGAAGAGCGCAAGGCCGCACAGGTTGGCGAAGGTGTGATCGCCGTCACCACCGATGCCGCGGGCGAAAAGCTGCTTTTGGTCAGGCATGACGATACCCTGCTCACCGCCGATGCTGGCGAAAAACTGGAGCCTGAACCGGTCAGCCTTGCCGGGATGAAGCTGTATGTCGATCCGCTGGCCGAGTGGAAACAGATCTTCGGCGATGTCTGGCGGATGGAGAAAGAATATTTCTACGATCCGGGCATGCACGGGCTCGATTGGGCCGGGGTGCGTGCCAAGTTTGAACCGCTACTGGCCCATGTCGGGCGGCGCGAAGACCTCAACGACATTCTGATCGAAATGACCGGTGAGATGGGCGTCGGACACAATTACGTGGCTGGCGGCGATGGGTATAACAACGGCGCAGCCGCGCCGGGCCTGCTGGGCGCAGACATTGCAGCCGAAAACGGGCGCTATCGGATCAAGCGCATTTTCACCGGCGAACAATGGAACCCGTTCGTCGCCGCCCCGCTGGCCGCACCCGGCGTCGATGTGAAGCAGGGCGACTACATCATCGCCATCGACGGAAAGCAACTGACCGCGCGCGACAATATCTACGCCGCGCTGTCGGGCGCGCGCGGCACGCAGATTGCCTTGACCGTTGCGGCCACACCCGATGGGCCACGCCGCACCTCAACAGTCGAACCGGTCGCCAACGAGGGCGCCTTGCGGCTCTGGGCATGGATTGAGGATAATCGCAGGCGCGTCGACCAGGCAACCGGCGGACGGGTGGCCTATGTCTACATGCCCAACACCGCCGACGCCGGGTTCACCTTCTTCAACCGGATGTATTTTGCCCAGACCGACAAGGAAGCGCTCATCCTTGACGAACGTTCGAACGGGGGCGGGCAGGCGGCCAACTACATTATCGACGTGCTGGGCCGCAAATGGCTGGCGGGCTGGAAAGACCGCGAAGGCTTGACCTACTCCACCCCGGGCGGCGGGATTTACGGCCCCAAGGTGATGCTAATCGATCAGGACGCGGGATCAGGCGGGGACTGGATGCCCTATGCCTTCCGCGAGACCGGCCTCGGCACGCTGATCGGCACGCGCACATGGGGCGGGTTGATCGGGATCAGTGCCAACCCCAACCTGATCGACGGCGGTCGGCTGACGGTTCCGAATTTCCGCTTCTACGACACGCAGGGCCGTTACACGATCGAGAACGAAGGCGTTGCGCCCGACATCACGGTCGATCTTGATCCGCTCGCGCTTGACCGGGGGCAGGATACCCAGCTTGAAGCCGCAATCGGGACAGTGCTGCAACAGCTTGAAGGGGCCACGTCACCCGTCAAAGCACCGCCGCCTTACCCGACCCAAATCGGAAAGTGAGCGCGCGGGCGCAGGCTGAATGCGGCCTGCGCCCGGCTTGGCGGTCAGCCGCCGTGCAAAAGTTTACTGCGCGGCGAGGTTGGTTCTGATCTCGGCAATCGCAGCCGAGCTGTCCCATTCGTAACCTCCTGCTACCCGCAGCACTTCCTTGCCCTTGGCATCAAACAGGATCGTCAGCGGCAGTTGGCCTTCGGGGCTGAACTGCGCCGATAGCTGCGCATCAGGATCGAGCCAGGGTTCAAGCCGTACGAACTGGCGCTGGGCAAAGAAAGGCGTGACCACCTCGGCCCCGCGCAGGTCCTGACTGATGGTGATGACACGCACCTCGCCGTCCAATTCGCCAGCCAATGCATCAAGCTGCGGCATTTCAACCACGCAAGGGCCACACCAAGTCGCCCACAGGTTGATAAGCACTGGGCCGTCCTGCGCGTCAAGATCCAACACCTTGCCAGCCGCATCGCTGAACTGCATCGCGGGCAGCGGCGTTCCGGCAAAACTGCGCACCACCGTGCCTGTGGCCGCCTTGGCTGTCTCGACCGGTTGCGCCGGAGCCTCACCCGCCCTATCGCATCCCGCCAGCAGCAGGATCGGTGCAACCATAATGAGCGATGAGCGGGACATGACAGGCTCCGATGACGTGACAGAAACTGGGGACGCCGCCAATGCGATGTGGGGCGGGCGCTTCGCTGCTGGCCCTAGCGCGATCATGCGCGAAATCAACGCCTCGATCCCGTTTGACAAGGCGCTGTGGCGGCAGGACATAGCCGCGAGCAAGGCGCATGTCGCCATGCTGGGCGCTCAAGGGATTGTCACGCCTGACGATGCTGCGGTGATCAGCAATGGTCTGGATGCCGTAGCCGCCGAATATGCGCGCGATGGCGTGCCCGAAGATTGGGATCGCGAAGACATCCACATGACCACCGAAGCGCGGCTGGCCGAATTGATCGGGCCGGTCGCCGGACGGCTGCACACCGCGCGCAGCCGCAACGATCAGGTCGCCACCGATTTCCGCCTCTGGGTGCGCGATGCGCTGGATCAGATGGACGCAGGCCTGGCCGGATTGCAGCGCGCACTGGTGACCCGCGCGGGCGAACACGCCGCCAGCATCATGCCCGGCTTCACCCACCTGCAAACCGCGCAGCCGGTGACTTTGGGCCACCACCTGATGGCCTATGTGGAGATGTTCCGGCGTGATCGGTCACGGCTGGCGGATGCGCGGGCGCGGATGAACGAAAGCCCGCTGGGCAGCGCCGCGCTGGCTGGCACGGGCTTTCCGATTGACCGCGATGCGACCGCCGCCGCGCTCGGTTTTGACCGCCCCACAGCCAACTCATTGGACGCCGTATCGGACCGCGATTTCGCGCTCGATTTTCTCTACGCGTGCTCGGCTACCGCCCTCCACCTGTCACGCCTTGCTGAAGAGCTGATCTTGTGGGCGAGCCAGCCGTTCGGCTTCATCCGCCTGCCCGACAGCCTTTCGACCGGCTCATCAATCATGCCGCAAAAGAAAAACCCTGATGCCGCCGAACTGGTGCGCGGCCATTCGGGCCGTGTGATAGGCGCGCTGACCAGCCTGATGATCACCATGAAGGGCCTGCCGCTGGCCTATTCCAAGGATATGCAGGACGATAAGCCCCCCGTGTTCGAAGCCGCCAGCCTGATGGGCCTGAGCATCGCAGCGATGACGGGAATGATCGCCGACGCAACCTTCAACACCGGCCGGATGCGCGCGGCGGCGGAACTCGGCTATGCCACTGCGACCGATCTTGCCGACTGGCTGGTACGCCAGGCCGGCATCCCCTTCCGCGAGGCGCACCATATCACCGGGGCGGCGGTAAAGCTGGCGGAAAGCCGAGGCATCGCGCTTGATGCCCTGCCGCTGGCCGACCTTCAGGGGATTGATGCACGGATCGACCAGAGCGTCTATGCTGCGCTTAGCGTCGATGCCTCGGTTGCGGCGCGGGCATCATACGGCGGAACCGCGCCCGGTCAGGTCCGTTTGCAGGTAGCTGGCGCGCGGCGGATGCTGGGGATGGAGGAATGATGCGGATCGCAATTTGTGTTGTTGCAGCTGGCCTGCTCGCCGGATGCGGGGTCAAGGCGCCGCTGACTCCGCCCAAAGGCGCGAGCCTGCCGCCCGCCCCCTATGGCGCGCCGAGCGAGCCGACCGCCGAAGAACTGCTGCGCCGAGAAGCTCTCGCCGCGCCCGAACGCAGCGTCGAGTTGCGCCGCAGATCAGAAGAACGCCAGGACGATCCCTTCGATCTCCCACCAGAATAAAGCGAACCCGATGGACCATTTTGCGATTACGAACGGCGTGATGCACGCCGAAGATGTGCCTTTGCCGCAGATTGCCGAAGCGGTTGGCACGCCGGTCTACGTCTATTCGCGCGCCACACTGGAACGCCATGCGCGGGTGTTCAGGGAAGCGCTGGAGGCGGTGCCGGACAAGCTGATCGCCTTCGCGGTCAAATCAAACCCCAACCTCGCCGTACTCAAGGTCCTGGGGCGGCAAGGCATGGGCGCCGATGTGGTGTCCGTCGGCGAAATGCGCCGCGCGCTGGCCGCCGGAATTGCACCGGACATGATCGTGTTTTCAGGCGTGGGCAAGACGACGGCCGAGATGATCGCAGCGCTGGATGCCGGGATCGGGCAATTCAATATCGAAAGCGAGGAAGAGGGCATCGAGCTCGCCGCGATTGCCGCAGCCAAGGGCAAGGTCGCGCAGTGCACGCTGCGGATCAACCCGGATGTCGATGCTGGCACGCATGACAAGATTTCGACCGGCAAAGCCGATAACAAATTCGGGGTGCCAATCAGTGAAGCGGGGCAGATTTTCGGGAAGCTGGCAGGCCTTCCAGGGGTGAACCTGCGCGGTGTGGCAGTGCATATCGGTAGCCAACTGGCTGATTTAGCACCGCTTGAGGCTGCGTTCGAAAAACTCGGCGCACTGGTCAAGGCGCTGCGCGGTGCGGGGCATGTGATTACCCATGTTGATCTGGGCGGCGGTCTGGGTGTGCCTTACCGCATCGGCGAGGTGCTGCCTGCCCCGGCGGAATATGGCGCGATGGTGGCGCGGGTGACGCATGGCTGGGGGGTCAAGCTGATCTTTGAGCCCGGCCGGGTGATCGCGGGCAATGCCGGCGTCCTGCTGACCCGCGTGGTGCGGGTGAAGCGCGGGATCAATGATCCCTTCGTGATTGTCGATGCAGCAATGAATGATCTGGCGCGGCCGGCGTTGTATGGGGCCTACCACCACTTTGAAGCGGTCGCGCCTTCGGGAGCGCGCATGACCGCTAATATCGTCGGCCCGATCTGCGAAACCGGTGATACTTTCGCGATGGGGCGTGAATGCGACAAGTTGGAAGCGGGCGACCTCGCCGTGTTCCGCACCGCGGGTGCATACGGCGCAACGATGGCATCGTCCTACAATTCGCGCGGATTTGTCGCTGAAGTGCTGGTGGATGGCGACAAGTTCGCCGTGGTCGCCGACCGTATCGAAGCGGGCGCAATCATGGACGCCGAACGGGTGCCGGAATGGCTGATTTGAGCCATTTATGAGCCGGATTGCCAGCCTGCCTTTGTTCCATCAGATCACCGGGCAGAATGTGCTGGTGCTGGGCGATGGTCCGGCAGCGGAGCCCAAGCGGAGACTGGTTGAGCGGGCCGGGGGCGTGGTGGTCGATGATCTGGCACGCGCTGTGGACGAAGGGGTTCGGATCGCCTTCATTGCCTATGATGATGCCCGCGCTTGTGAGGTGGCGGCAATCAATGCGCGCTGTGCGGGGATGCTGGTCAATGTTGTAGACCGGCCAGAATTATGCGATTTTACAACGCCTTCTATTCTGGACCGTGACCCGCTGCTGGTGGCGATTGGCACCGGCGGAGCGTCTGCCGGGCTGGCGAAGCATGTGCGGCTGCGGCTGGAACGGGTCTTGCCCCAGACGCTGGGATTGCTGGCCCGCGCGCTGGAGGTGGCGCGGCCGGCCTTGCGCACGCGGTTCCCGGATGGGGCGGACAGGCGGCGCGCGGTGGACGCAGCCTTGCGCGAAGGCGGTGCGCTCGATCCGCTTAATCCTCAATCATTTGAGCAAGTTGATACGTGGCTGGCGGGCGATGCTGCGGGCCAGTCAGGCGCGGTTGTCGAGGTTGCTTTGACCAGCGCCGACCCCGAAGACCTGACCTTGCGCCAGGCCCGCTTGCTGGGTGAGGCAGACGTGCTGCTGCTGGATGGCGATGTGCCGCCCGCTATCCTTGCCAGAGCCCGCGCCGATGCAGCGCGGCGCCCGATGAGCGACAAGGTCGCCAGTCTGGAGGGGGTCAAGCCGGGGTCTGGAGCGACCAAGGCGGGGTCTGGCGCGGGCAAGCAGGGGTCTGAACCGGGCAAGACAGGGTCTGGAAACGCAGTGCCCGGTCCGCAACCCGAATCCAGCACCGAAACCAGCATCGGCCTGACCCTGATCCTGCGCTGGCAACCCGGCGCAACCCGTCAAGCTTAAGCCGCCAATTCCACCGGAACACGAAGGCTGGCGAAATAGCCGGCCATCGCCGCTACTGCCTTGTCGGTGAGCGCGATGAACGCCCGCCGTCTGTCGGCGGGATCGGGCACACGTTGGAAAATTCCGGATTCGACCATCTGCGTCAGCCAACGCAGCGCGGTGGTCGCCGGGACGCCTGCGGCAATGCACAGCGAGGTGACGGAAACCTGTGCGCCTTCGCCATGTGCAGCGGTGAGATCCAGCAGCATGTCCCATGCCGGATCACCGAACAGTGCCGGATCGAAGAACCGCGCGCGGGCCTGCCGGTTGGCGATCACCTGGCGCACCATCTTGGGATCGGGCAGCGCGCCGCGCGTCTCGGTCACTGGCGGCTGATCCGCGCCGAATGTCATCGCCGATTCCGCCCCGCGAAAATCACGCTTGAAATCGGAAAGCGCGCTCGGCCCGGTTGCGACTGGCTGTGTGAAGGATGGGGACGCAAACGCACTCGGCTGCGTCATCCGGTCGAGCGAATGGGCGATCGCTTCGACCTGTTGTGACAGGCGCAGCAAGGCAATGCGGTCATCCTCCCCCATTTCGCGCACCCGCGCCGCGCCCGCTTCGCCCATGACGCGGCCCACTGCGATCACCCGTTCGGCGCGGCTGGGGGAGACAAGGATCTGCGGGTTCGACTGATCAAGCACCGCAAACACATCATCCAGACCGGCCATATTGGTCGACGCAATCAGTTTCGCGCCCGAACGCGCCACCCGCATATCGAGCCGCGCAAGCCCCGCCAGCATCATCCCGTCCAATCCGCGCGAGCCGGTGACCGGACAATCAACCAGCACCACATCGCCCAGCATGGCAATCGGCCCTTCGAGCAGCGCGGCCACCGATCCGCCATCAATGCTGCGAAACCCCGCCCCGCCCAGATCGGCCGCGATCTGCGTTCGCAAGGCGGCATCCGCGCCAAAAATCGCCACCCGCGCGGGCAGCCCGGCAGCATCGCTGGCGGGTTCGTAGGAAAAATCGGCTTGCTTAGAAACGTCGTTCAACATGGGTGCGACTCCAACGATGTTGGAACGAGACTAGAACAAAAAAGGATCAGGTCAAGTAAATCTGCGTAGTCGCTCGTAAAACCAGCCCGTTCAAGGCCGGATTTCGATCACTGTCCCATCGGGGGCGATCCGCCATAGCTCCTCGATTTCCGCATTGCTCAGCGCGATGCAGCCATCGGTCCAATCGCCCGGCACTCGCCCGGCGGGCAGGCCGTTGGGCTGGCCATGGAGGAAGATGTCACCCCCCGGTGATCGGCCATATTGCGCCGCAAACGCGCGGTCTTCGGGCGCGGGGTAGGATATTTTCAAGCTCAGGTGATAGGCGCTGCCGGGATTGCGGCCTTCGATGATATAGCGGCCTTCGGGCGTGCGTTCATCGCCTTCGAACCGTTTGTGCCCCTGCGGCGCGTCACCGAATTGCAGCCCGCGCCAGACCTTGACCGGCTGGCCCCCGGCATAGCCGATCATCAACCGTTCGGATTTGTCGACCAGCAGATAGTCAACGGTTGCGAAGCTGCGCCCCGGCACGATCCGCGAAGCCTCTCGCGCCAAGGGCGGCTGCGAGGACGGCGCGTCGGCCACCTTGGACGGCGGATTGGCGCAGGCGGAAAGAGCGAACAGGGGCAGGAGGGCGAGGCGCTTCATCCTGAGCAGGATAACGCGCCCTGCCGCCGTCAATCAATCCACAAACGGATCGCGCATCAGGATCGTATCGTCCCGCTCGGGACTGGTTGAAACCAGCGCCACCGGGCATTCGATCAATTCCTGAATGCGCTGGATATACTTGATCGCGTTGGCGGGCAGATCGGCGTAGGATCGCGCGCCTGCGGTGCTTTCGTGCCAGCCGTCCATCTCTTCATAAATCGGTTCGCACGCGGCCTGATCGGCGGCGTGGCTGGGCAGGTAGTCATAAACCTTGCCGTGCAGCCGGTATCCGGTGCAGATTTTCACCCGGTCGAGCCCGTCGAGCACGTCGATCTTGGTCAGCGCGATACCGGTCACGCCGGAAATCGCGCAGGATTGGCGCACCAGCACGGCATCGAACCAGCCCACGCGGCGCTTGCGGCCCGTCACGGTACCGAATTCATGCCCGCGTTCACCCAGACGCTGGCCGATGTCATCTTCCAGCTCCGTCGGGAACGGGCCAGAACCGACGCGGGTGGTGTAGGCTTTCACAATGCCCAGCACATAACCAGTCGAATTGGGGCCGAGGCCGGAGCCTGACGCCGCCGTGCCGCTGACCGTGTTGGAGCTTGTGACAAACGGGTAGGTGCCGTGATCGACATCCAGCAGCACGCCCTGCGCGCCTTCGAACAGGATTTTCGCGCCCGCGCGGCGCACCTTCTTCAACCGCTTCCACACCGGCTGGGCAAACCGCAGCACAAACGGCGCAATTTCGCGCAATTCTTCCAGCAACGCGGCGCGGTCAACCGGGGGCTGGCCAAAGCCTGCGCGCAAGGCATCGTGGTGGGCGCAGAGGCGGTCAAGCTGCGCGTCGAGCGTATCGAGATGCGCCAGATCGCACACGCGGATCGCCCGCCTGCCGACCTTGTCTTCATACGCCGGGCCGATCCCGCGTCCGGTGGTGCCGATCTTGCCCTTGCCCGCCGCGGTTTCGCGCAAGCCGTCCAGATCGCGGTGGAGCGGCAGGATCAGCGGGCAGTTATCCGCCACGGCGAGATTCTCGTCCGTGATCGCGATGCCCTGCCCTTCAAGCTTTTTCACTTCGTCACGCAGCGCCCAGGGATCGAGCACCACACCATTGCCGATCACCGACAGCGTGCCTGACACGATGCCCGAAGGCAGCAGGCTGAGTTTATAGACCGTCCCGTCAATCACCAGCGTGTGGCCGGCATTGTGCCCGCCCTGAAAGCGCACGACCACGTCCGCGCGGCTGGCGAGCCAGTCGACGATCTTGCCCTTGCCCTCATCGCCCCATTGGGCGCCGATCACGGTGACGTTGGCCATGTTTATCCTTCGCTGCTGGCAGTCGTATTGGTGGCACTTGGCCGGGCAGGCGCGTAGGCGTTTGGGACGGGAGAGGCAAGCGCGCGAAACGCTGCCGCGCGAAGGGTTGCGAGGGCTCGTGCGTTAAAACCAAAACACTGGCTGTCACAGGAACCCGCGATGAACACTGCCACCAAAGCCCTTACCGCCCTGGCCGCCGTCGCTGTGCTGGCCACGCCGATCCTTGCCCAACAGCGCGAAGGCGCGCGCCTGCCCGCCGAATGCCGCGAGGCGATTGTGGCGCTGTGTGGCGGCCAAGGACAGGGGGACCGGGCGCAAATGCGCACCTGTCTGCGCGAAAAGGCGGCGGAATTGCCCGACACCTGCCGCACTGCCTTGCGCGAGCGGATGGAGGCGCGTGGGGGCCGAGAAGGCGCCGCGCGGCGCGGTGGGGCGGAGGCCCCTACCCCTGCCCCAACACCGCAAACGCTGTCCTACGGCGGCGATCCGCTGCAGGCGCTGGACCTGTGGGTGCCTGAGGGCGCGACGGC
>JANQTR010000182.1 GCA_030731635.1 Erythrobacter sp.
GGATATCGGGCACCTTGGAATTGCGGATGTCGGGCACGTCCTGCTTGAAGGTCAGTCCCATAACGCCGACCCGGGCGCCGCGTGGCGCAATGCCCTGACCGATCAAAAGCTTGACCAGCTTCTGCGCGATCGCCTTCCCCATTTCATCATTGATCCGTCGCCCGGCAAGGATCACCTCGGGCCGGTAGCCCAATTTCTCCGCCGCAGCCGTCAGGTAGAACGGATCGACTCCGATACAGTGCCCGCCGACCAGGCCGGGGGTGAAAGGCAGAAAGTTCCACTTCGTCCCCGCTGCCGCCAGAACGTCACGGGTGGCAATGCCCATCCGGTCAAAGATCAGCGCAATTTCATTCATCAGCGCGATGTTGAGATCGCGCTGGGTGTTCTCGATCACTTTGGCCGCTTCGGCGACCTTGATGGTTGGCGCTTCGTGCAGGCCAACGTCGACAATCGCGCCATAGACGCCGCGCATCCGGGCGAGCGAGGTGGCATCTTCGGCGGCGATGATCTTGGTGATCGTCTCCAGCCGATGCACTCGGTCACCCGGATTGATCCGTTCGGGGCTATAGCCAAGCGTGAAGTCTTGGCCGCGTTTCAGGCCTGAATGCGTCTCAAGCCACGGGCCGCAGATATCCTCGGTCGCGCCGGGGAACACGGTCGATTCGAACACCACCAGTGCACCTTTGCTCAGGCGCGGCCCGATGGTTTCGCAGGCTTTGCGCAAGGGGGTAAGATCGGGGCGGCGTTCGTCCGTGATCGGAGTGGGGACGGTGACGATAATCAGGCTCGCCCCTTCGAGCGCCGCCGGATCATCCGAGACGGCAAGGCCGCATGACGCCAACCGCACGTCGCTGATTTCGCGGGTGGAATCGCGGCCTGCGCGCAAGGCGGCGATCCGCACGGGCGAAATATCAAAACCCGTAACCCGCATGCCCGTAGGGCCGCATCGCTCTGCCAGTGCCACGGCGACCGGCAGGCCGACATAGCCAAGACCCACGACTGCAATTGTTTCGTTCATGCCCGCGGAGCTAGCTTAACAGGACTCAATTTTTCGCTAACCACGCGCGTTGGCAAAGCTTCACCAACGGTTCAGCCCCTCGGGCCTAGACAATAGGTCCAATAGAAGGGCATGGCTTGCGCAACAGCCGTGCCCGGTAAAGGACCACCAGCGATGAAGCATCTGCTCACCCCCGCCGTTCTGCTCTCTGTTTTCGTCGCCGCCAGCCCGGCTGCAGCGCAGGGCGTGAATGAGAAGATCAACATGGTCATCGCCTATGACGCGTCGGAATGCCCGGTTGCCACGGAAGGCGAAGTGGTGGTCTGCGAAATTCTGGTTGAGGCCGAACGCTATCGCATCCCGTCAAACCTGCGTTACAGCGATTCGCCCGAGAACGTGGCGCGTGCGCGGCAGGTTGAGGAAATCAAATATGTCGGCGATTTCGGCACGATGAGCTGCAGCCCGGCGGGCGCGGGCGGCTTTACCGGCTGCACCCAGAAGTTCATCGAAGCCGCCTATAAGGACAAGGCCGAGGAAGATGGCGTGCGGTTCGGCAAGCTGATCGAAGAAGCGCGCGCCGAACGCCTTTCGACCATCGATGCCGAAGCGGCGGCCCAGCAGGAGCGGGTCGAATCGATCGAGCGTGAATATCTTGAGCGGCTGGAACGCGAACGCGATGCCGAATTGCCGGGCGAAGCCGCGCTGCCGGTGCCAGAAGGCTAAGAAGCCTTATGCCCGGTAGTAATCGCGGTACCACGTAACGAACTGCCGCACCCCTTCGCGGAACGGCGTTTGCGGGGCATAGCCAGTCAGGGTTTGCAGCAGGCTTGCGTCGGCCCAGGTTGCAGGCACATCGCCTTGCTGCATCGGCATGAAGTTCTTTACCGCTTCACGCCCGCATTCTTCTTCGATTGCGGTGATGAAATCCATCAGGCGCACCTTGTCGCCATTGCCGATATTGACCACCCGGAATGGTGCGACCGGTGACAGGCTGTCGCCTTGCGCGATATCCTCCGGCGTTTCGGGCCGCACGGGGGCAGCGTCAATCAGCAGGCGGATGCCGCGCACCAGATCGCTGACATAGGTAAAATCGCGGTACATATCGCCGTCGTTGTAGATATCGATCGGGGTGCCTTCGAGGATCCCGCGGGTGAACTTGAACAGCGCCATGTCGGGCCGCCCCCATGGGCCGTAGACGGTAAAGAACCGGAACATCGTAGTCGGCAAGCTCCAGAGGTGCGCATAGGAATGCGCCATCGCCTCGTTCGCCTTCTTGGTCGCAGCGTAGAAGGTCAGCGGCGTGTCGCATTTCTGGTCTTCGCCGAACGGCATCTGCGTATTGGCCCCATAAACCGATGAGGTTGAGGCCATCAGCAGGTGATCCACGCCCAATTCGCGCGCGCACTCCATCACGTTGAAGGTACCGATCAGGTTGGCATCCAGATAGGCGCGCGGGTTTTCAAGGCTGTAGCGCACGCCCGCCTGGGCGGCGAGGTGGACGATCACGTCCGGCTTTTCCGCCAGCGCCAGTGCGTGAAGGGTGTCGAAATCCTCCAGCATGCCTTCGGTGCAGCTGAAATGCGGGTGTTGCAGCAGCATCTGATGACGCCGCTGTTTGATCCGCACGTCATAATAATCGGTCATCCCGTCAAAACCGACGACGCGAAATCCTTCCTCCAGCAACAGTTGCGAGAGGTGAAAGCCGATGAACCCGGCAGAACCAGTGACCAGAACAGTGCGCATCAGAACGGTTTCCTATGACAGCGCGATATCAGGCGCATCTTCCTGTTTCATGCCGACCACGTGGTAACCGGCATCGACGTGGTGGGTTTCCCCCGTCACGCCCGAGGCAAGGTCTGACAACAGGTAGAGCGCCGATCCGCCGACATCGTCAATCGTGACATTGCGACGCAGCGGGGCGTTGAATTCGTTCCATTTGAGGATGTAGCGGAAATCGCCAATCCCGCTGGCTGCCAGCGTCTTGATCGGCCCGGCGCTGATCGCGTTGACGCGGATATTGCGGGGCCCAAGATCATTGGCGAGGTATTTGACGCTGGTTTCCAGCGCCGCCTTGGCCACGCCCATGACGTTGTAATGCGGCACAACTTTTTCTGCGCCGTAATAGCTCAATGTCAGGATCGCACCGCCGCTTTCGGGCATCATCGCGGCGGCGCGCTGGGTGATTGCCACCAGCGAATAGGCCGAGATGTTCATGGTCATCAGGAAATTATCGAGGCTGGTGTCGACATACTGCCCGCGCAATTCATTTTTATCGGAAAAGCCAATCGCGTGAACCACGAAGTCGATACTGTCCCAACGCTGTTTCAGCGCGGCGAAGGCGGCATCGAGCGAATCCATGCTCGACACATCGCATTCGAAGGTAAAATCGCTGCCCAGTTCGGCGGCAAGCGGGATGACGCGCTTGGCCAGCGCATCGCCCTGATAGGAAAACGCGAGCTCTGCTCCGTGCTCCGCCAGCTTTTTGGCAATGCCCCACGCCAGCGACTTGTCATTGGCGAGCCCCATGATCAGGCCGCGTTTGCCTTGCATTAATCCGGGCATTAATCCGGGCATCGTTCCATTCATTCTGCCATCTCCTCACGCCCGGCGCTGGGCGATGTTTGCGGCCGGGTCAACGCCAGCGCCGCGTTCAATTCCGCGCCGATAACGAGGCCAAGCCCAACGAGCCAGAAAAACAACAACGTCACCATCGCTCCGGCCAGGCTGCCATAGGTCAGATCATAGGTGAAGAATTGCCGCAAAACCACCGGCAGCGCGGTGGCGACCGTGATCCACCACAGCATCGTGAACAATGCGCCGGGCCAGCGCGGTGCGCGGATTTTTCGGAATTGGCGCGGGGTGAGCGTGGCAAACAGCACGTAAAGTGACCCCGCCAGACCCAGCGCCGGCACCATCCGTGACAGCCTGAGGGTCGCGATCGCCTCGGCCAATTGCGGAAAGGATGCAACGATCACTTGCTGCGCCGCGCCGATCGCGACTTGTGCAAACAGCGACAGCATCAACACCACCACCGCGGCCAGGATCAGGCCGATGGAAACCAATCGGGTTTTCCAGAATGCCCCTACCGGCGGAGTGCCATAGGCGCGGCGCATGATATCGCGGATCGTTTCGATCAGGCTCGACACCGTCCACAACCCCACCGCCGCGCCCAGCCACAAAAGCCAGCCCGACCGGGCATAGATCACATCTTCCGCCACCGGTACGATCACCGCAGCGACCGAATCCGGCAGCGCCCGCGCGACTGCCCCGACCATTGCTTCGGCATTGGCGCGCCCGCCGATCAGATCGAACAGCGCCGAGCCGAGAATAAAGAACGGGAAGATCGCCAGCATCGACAGATAGGCGAGGTTGCCTGCGTGGATGAAGCCATCATTGAATGTGCCGCTGACGACGCGGCGGATTACTTGTGAGGCATGCTTGAAGGTGGCGGCGGTGTTCACCGGTAATGAGCCAAGCGCCCGGCCATTACAGGCCGAACTTCTCCCGCGGGCGGGCGATATCGACCCAGCCTTCGAGCCGTTCCTCCAGCGCCGTCAGATCGGCCGGGAGCTGGATTTCCAGCGTGACCAGTTGATCGCCGCGTTCCGCTTTGCCGTCCACCACCTTGCCGTTCTTGCGGGTCCAGCCCTTGCCCGCCAGCCGCAGCACTGTGCCCCCGCCGCTGCCGGGCTTGATCGTCAACATAACCGCGCCATCAACCGTCGGACATTTGACCTTGGCCCCGCGCACCGCTTCATCGAGGGTGATTGGCAGATCCATGCGGATATTGTCACCTTCGCGCTGGAAAAACGGGTGGCTGCCCACTTCGACCATCACGATCCCGTCGCCACGCCCACCGGTGCCCTGGTGGCCCTTGTCCTTCAGCCGCATCA
The DNA here is from genome assembly GCA_030731635.1 of Erythrobacter sp. Classification (GTDB taxonomy): domain Bacteria; phylum Pseudomonadota; class Alphaproteobacteria; order Sphingomonadales; family Sphingomonadaceae; genus Erythrobacter. Next base: position 4,891 of record JANQTR010000182.1, read on the forward strand.
TCGTGCCGTCTTCGACGCCGGCGGGCAGTTTCAGGTTGATCGCTTTGCCATCGGCCAGCGTGATCCGCTGATCGCGGCCGGCGGCAGCCTCAACGAAGGGCACGGCGAGGCGATACTGGATGTCAGCGCCGCGGCGCGGTGGCGGCGGAGGGGGCTGGCGGCCAAATCCGCGCTTGGGCCCGGCCTGCTGCCGTCCCTTGCCACCGAACAGCCCTTCGAACAGGTCGCCCAGATCCACTTCATCACCAGCGAACCCGCCAAAGTCGCCCGGCCCTGGCCCGCCGCCTGCGCCATAGGTGGCGCCCTGGCCATATCCGCCGCGCGCGCCCATTCCGGCAAAGGGGTTGGCAGGGTTGCCCTCCCCATCAATCTCGCCGCGATCATATTGCGCGCGCTTGGCCTTGTCGGACAGGAGATCATAGGCGCGGGTGACATCGGAGAACTTCTCCGACGCGTCCGGTTTGCCCTTGTTGCGATCGGGATGCAGTTCCTTGGCGAGCTTGCGATAGGCGCTTTTGATGTCCTGCTCAGACGCAGTGCGGGCAATGCCGAGGGTGCTGTAAGGATCGCGCATAGCGTGTTAGCTAGGTGAGACAGCGCCCGTGCGCAAGCGCAGGCGCTGCGCAAGGCACAGACTCGCCCGCTTTCAATGCAAAGTGCGGCGCTGGCGCGCGCGGTGCCAGATGCCGAGCAGGCGTCCGGTAATATAGGCGAAGTAAGGCAGCGCGACGAAAACAATGCCAGCCCACACATAGACGATAGCTTTGTCCGTCCATCCGAAACGCAGCCACTCGGCTCCGACTAAAACACTGAAGGTGATTGCGAATAGCAGGGCCCTGTCGTTGGCCTCGTCCCAAATCCACAAATGATCCTTCCAGCCGCGATTCGCGTGCTGCCAGACAAGCCATCCCAGAAAGACGACGCAGACAAGCAGAAACACCAAACCGAAAACAGGAAGCCACCAATCCATAAGCCCATCATATCGCTGCAAGTTCAACCCGGCAAGCCGCAGCAACCCGCCTCAGGCTCTACCGTTTGCGCCTTTCCCCGGCGTGCGCGCGTATCTATGGACTTGTTCAAACCACTCAGAAAGATGACCCATGTCCACTACCAGCACCCCTCTCGACGATGCCCAGCTGGCGGATAGCGTCTTGCCTGCCGGTGCTGATCCCTTCGTGCTGTTCGAGGAATGGTTTGCCGCAGCCCAGATCGGCGAGTTGAATGATGCCAATGCGATGGCGCTGGCCACTGCGGCGGCGGACGCTGCGCCTTCGGTGCGGATGGTGCTGCTCAAAGGGCATGGGGCCAGGGAGATTACCGGCGGCGGGTTCACCTTCTTCACCAATGCCGACAGCCGCAAGGGCCAGCACATCCGCGCCAATATGCAGGCCGCCTTGCTGTTCCACTGGAAAAGCCTGCGTCGCCAGATCCGGATCGAAGGCCCGTTGATTGAAGTCTCGCCCGAGGCGGCCGACACCTATTTCCACTCGCGCCCTTACAAAAGTCAGGTCGGCAGCGCCGCGAGCGACCAGTCGCGCCCGCTGCCTGAACGCCAGACCTATCTCGACCGGGTGCAGTCGCTGTGGGCCGCGCATGAGGCCGAAGGGCAAGTGCCGCGCCCGGCGCATTGGACGGGGTTCACGCTTTCGCCGCGCCGGATCGAATTCTGGATCGACCGCGACAATCGGCTACACGATCGGCGTGAGTTCATGCGTATGAGCGCCGAGGCGCCATGGTCCGATACGCTGCTCTATCCCTGAGGAACGCCGAGATGACCCAGAAAATCCCCTATTGGCATGTCGATGCCTTCAGCGCCCGGCCGTTTGGCGGCAATCAGGCAGCGGTGATGGTGCTGGATGAATGGCTCCCCGATGATGTGCTGGTGGCAATCGCGGCGGAAAACCTGTTTGCCGAGACCGCCTTTGTGGTGCGCGATTCGACGGGTGAAGCGGATTGGGAGCTGCGCTGGTGCACGCCGACCGAGGAGGTCAGGCTGTGCGGCCATGCCACGCTCGCCAGCGGGCATGTGCTGCTCCATCGTGACGGGGGAGATGGGGTGACATTCCGCACGCGGCATTCGGGTATCCTCGAAGTGCGCGGGGCGGGCGGCGCTTATGAAGTGGGCCTTCCCTGTATCGAAACGCAGGCATCTGACTGGCCCGAGGCTGCCGCCCTGCTCGGCGGATCACCGCTCGAAGTGTGGCGCAATCCGCATGGCTATGAAATCTTCCTCTATCCCGATGAATCCGCAATCCGCGCGCTGGACCCTGACCTGCGCGGGCTGGCGGTGCTCGGCAATAACCTGTTCGTTTGCACCGCTCCCGGTCAGCGGACCGATGTCGTGAGCCGGGTTTTCGTCCCCGGCGGCGGGGTGGATGAAGATCCGGTTACCGGCGCGGCCCATGCGACATTGGTGCCGTTCTGGACGGAACGGTTGGGGCGCGATCACTTCACCGCGCATCAGGCGAGCGCACGCGGCGGTGATCTCACCTGCCGCAAGGATGGCACCGGAGACAATGCGCGCGCCTGGCTCGGCGGGTCGTGCGTGACCGTGGTTGAGGGCAGCTTTTACCTCTAGTAATCCCCCACGCAGGCGGGGGCGCACAGGGCGTTATCGGCTAGGATACAATTCCAGCACGTCCGCCGCCTGCTGCAACATCGGCGGCCGCTGCGCGCTGTCCGAATGGCCGAGCCGCACCAGCGTCACCTTCTGGCTTGGCGAGACCAGCACATATTGGCCCATATGTCCGATAAGGCTGAACAGGCTGCTTGGCGCACGGTCAGGGAACAACGGGTGTTCGACGGGGTCGGCCCCGGGGATCGGGCGGTTGAGCCAGGTTTGCAGACCGTAATGCGGGCTGGCCGGGCTGGGGGTTATCATCGCTTCGACCCAGCGCTGCGGCACCAGCTGTTCGCCGCCGGGGGCGCGGCCTTTCACGCGCAGCATCTCTCCGAATTTCGCCCAGTCGCGCGCGGTGGCATGCATCAGGCTTCCACCGATCAGCGTGCCTGAAGCGTCGAATTCGAGCACCATCGAATCCATCTCGAGCGGGCCAAACAGCCGTTCCTGCAAGTAATCTGCCACAGCCTTGCGCCGTGCATCGGGATTGGTGCTGTCGGTCAGGGCCCGCGCGGCGATATCGGCGAGGATCACGGTGGTGTTCGATGAATATTCGAACACCTTGCCCGGCTCAGCCTCCAGCGGCTGCTCCTTGGCCCAGCGCGCCATATCGTCGCGCCCGTCGAGGAACAGCATCCGCACCTCGCTGCTTTCATAGGGCGGATCGCCGGCCTCGGTGTGGCGCAGCCCGCTGCGCATCTGGAGCAGGTGGCGCAGGCTGATCGCGGCGCGTGGATCGCCGGGGCGCTGCCACAGCGGTACTGGCGCGGGCGCATCCAGACTAAGTTTCCCGTCGGCGATCAGCATCCCGATCAGCACCGCGGTGACCGTCTTGGCCATCGACCAGCTGACGAACCGGGTATTGGCGTCATAGCCCGGGCCATAACGTTCAGCGGCGAGTTTGCCATTGGCCATTACCACCACCGCGCGAGTTTCGCCCAACCCTTCCATCGTGAACAGATCGTCGATCGCCTGCGCAAGTTGATCCTTGGGTGCGCCTGCATCCTTGGTCACGGCGGCGATCGCGGCTTGGGACAAGGGTGCTGGCGCCGGTGCGGTATCGCACCCGGCCAACAGGAGCGCGGGCAGAAGCAGGGCTGGCGCGAGCAGGGCTGCGTGGTTATGGAGGCGGCTGGCAAGGGTCATCGCGCCCTCAATTCCCGATGCAGTCGGGTTTGGCAATGGGGCTTGGCAATGGCGAAATCATCCTCGACTTCCCCGAAAACACGCCCACGCTACGGGCTGTGGCTGCTGGCCCTTATTGCGCTGAGTCTGGGCGGGGCGGCGTGGGCGTTTCGTGAACCGATCAACGGCTATGGCAGCATCGCCTCGGCCTATTCGGCACGGGTTGCCTGTTCGTGCCGATTTGTGGCCGGCCGCAGCCTTGATGATTGCGCCAAAGACAAGCTTGCCGGGATGGAAGCGGTCACGTTGGTCGAAGATGCCGATGCCAAGAGCGTTACCGCCCGTTTCCCGCTGGTGGCCGAAGCAACCGCGACCTACCGCAAGGGCTATGGCTGCGTGCTGGAGCCGTGGGAGGGATAGGGCCCGCCCCCCTTCAATGTTCCACGTGAAACATTGACCGAAACGCGGGCAAGGGCAGGCAAGAAGGGGTCTAGAGCGATCTGGCGAGGCTCTAGCCCGCCACAGCCTCGGTCGCACCGATCCAGCCGCCGCCGATCACCCGCTCGCCCGCATAGACCACGGCAGCTTGCCCCGGCGCGACGCCATATTCGGGTGCGGCAAAGCGGATCGTGACCGCTGCGCCTTCACCGATGGTGCCTTCCAGCGTGATCGGCACCGGCTTGGCAAGGCTGCGCACCTTGGCGGTCAGTGGTTCATTACCGAATGATCCGATCCGGTTGGTTTCGGTGAGCTGCGCGGCGCTGACCGCCAGCATCCGCTTGGGGCCGACGCGCACTTCGCGGTTTAGTGCATCGAGCCCGATCACATAAAGCGGTTCGGGCTGCCCGCCGATTTCCAGCCCTTTGCGCTGGCCGACAGTGAAGTGGACAATGCCCTTGTGCGCGCCCAGCACCGCGCCGGTGGCGGCATGAACGATGCTGCCCGGCGCTGCGCCTTCGGGTCGCACCTTGGTGACGATCTTGGCATAATCGCCATCGGGGACGAAACAGATGTCCTGACTGTCAGGCTTGGCCGCGTTGCGCAGCCCGGCGGCCTCTGCCAGTTCACGCACCTGCGGCTTGGGCATGCCGCCCAGCGGAAAGCGCAGGTATTCTAGCTGCGCTTCGGTGGTGCCGTAAAGGAAGTAGGACTGATCGCGCGCCGGATCAAAGGCGCGGTGCAACTGGACGCCGCCTTCAGTCATGACCCGCCGGACATAATGCCCGGTTGCAAGGCAATCCGCCCCCAGCTCGCGCGCCATGCGGAACAGGTCGGTGAATTTCGGCCCCATGTTGCAGCGAATGCAGGGCACCGGCGTGCGCCCGGCGAGATATTCGTCGGCGAACTGTTCGACCACCTCTTCGCGAAAGGCGCTTTCATGGTCGAAGACATAATGCGCAATGCCCAGCCGATCGGCCACAGCGCGCGCATCGCGGATATCGTCGCCCGCGCAGCAGGCGCCCTTGCGTCCGGTTGCCGCGCCGTAATCATAAAGCTGGAGGGTGATGCCGATCACTTCGGCGCCGCTCGCCGCGGCAAGCGCGGCAACAACCGAACTATCGACCCCGCCGCTCATCGCGACGACGATCCGGCAGTCGGCGGCTGCGCGCGGCAGGTCGAACAGGGCGGCGGCATCAGGCACAGAGGCTGTGCCGGCCTCAAGAAGCATAGGCGTGTCCATGAGAATACGCGGCGCTATAGCGAGGCTTTGGCCGCTTCGCCAGTGGTCCGCGACCGCCGCAGCGCCTATCCACGGTTGCCAAACACGCCAGCACTTTTCCTAAGCTTGGGTAAATGGCGGTTTTACCCGATCTTGACGCACTGGCCTTATGAACCACGTCATGTTTGAAAATCCGAATCCCGTTTCTGCCTCGTTTCGCGACCTTTCTGGCGGTCTGCGCTCCCATGATCACGCCCCCGTACGGCGCGAATCGCGCGCCGATGCACGGGTCGAATCACGGGGCCCCCGCCGCGCCGGTGAAGCGCTGCGGGCGATGGAATGGCGCGAAATTACCGCGCGACTTAACGCCGCGCGCGATTTGAGGCTGTTGTTGCGCAACGAAGCGCAGTCCCCGATTGAAGTGGCCGCCGCCAGTTTCGGCGATGCCGCCGCCAGCTATTTCGCGCTTCTTGATGATAACGAACTGGGCGTTAACCCTACTAGTTTAGGGCAATCTAAAGTCTTGGGTGCCATGGTTGAAATTAACGAAGCAAACCGCGTGGGCGACGCAGCAGAGGCAACCTCTGATGACGTCGAGGGCGATGCGAGAGAAATGAAATGATTGAGAATCAGGACATCCGCCCTGCACAGGTAATCGGCCCCCTCGGCGAACCGCTGACCCTTGCCGATTTGCCTGCGCCCAGCACCCGGCGATGGGTGGTGCGGCGCAAGGCTGAAGTGGTTGCAGCCGTTAATGGCGGGCTGCTGACGCTTGACGAGGCATTGGCACGCTATGACCTGACACTCGAAGAGTTCGCCTCGTGGCAGCGCGCGGTCGATCGGTCGGGGATGCACGGATTGCGGGTCACCAAAATCCAGCACTACCGCGATCTTTACGAACGCCAGCTCAAATATTGATCCGCGTGCCGCTCGAGCCCTCAGCCACCTCTGAGATTTGCCAACGCGGTGAAAACCCTTAAGACCTGATGTGTCCAGGGCGAGCCAAACACGGCTCGGCCAGTCAAGGAGGGATCTTATGGGTTGGATTATCGCGCTGATCGTCGGCGGTATTGCGGGTTGGCTTGCCAGCCTCGTGATGAATCGCGATGCATCAATGGGCATCATCTGGAACATCGTGATCGGCTGCGTCGGCTCGGTCGTTGGCAATCTGATTGTCGGCCCGCTGCTCGGGATCAATGGCAGTGTTCAGCAATTCTCGATTACCGGCTTGCTGGTCGCCGTGGTGGGTGCCGTGGTTTTGCTAGGCATCGTCAACCTCATTCAGCGCGGCAAAGTGCGCTAAACCGGTTCATCGCTGTTTTCTTGTAGGGAACCAGGAGGCGCGCCCTTCGTCTAGGCTGAAAGTCACCGGTCGATGCATGCATTGCCCGGTTAGCCCGGACGCTCTATCAGCCGTTGCACATGGTGACTTATGCGAGTAATACACTCGGAGACAGGCGTGGTTCCTTAAGGGTTCCGGTCTGCGCAAGGGAACGGCGATGAATTTCGAGACGACGATCACGGCCGAAGCAGGCGACCCAGTGTCGACCGATTTTACCGGCGTGCGCACGCTCAGGGCGCCGGTGTTCCCACGCTGGCTGATCATTGGCGGGTTGGGCCTGTTCGGGCTGTTACTGGCAGTTGCGGCCTATTTTGCGTTGGCCGGTGGTGAGCCGGTGGCAGTGGCCGATGATAACTCGCAAGCACCATCCGTCACTGTGATTACGCCGGGCAAGACCAATGTTGCTGGCGAGATTCAGGCACCCGGATCGCTTGCCGCGCGGCGGCCACTGCCTGTTGGTGTGGTTGGCGAAGGCGGGCAGGTGCTGCGCGTGACGGTCGATGCCGGGGATTGGGTGCAACAGGGCCAGGTGCTGGCGGTGATTGACCGTTCGGTGCAGGTGCAGCAGGCCGAAGCGCAATCGGCCCAGACCGAAGTCGCCCGCGCCGATGCCAATTTGGCGCAGGCCAATCTTGATCGTGCGCTGCAACTGGTGGCGCGCGGGTTCATTTCCAAAGCCGATGTCGACCGCCTGACTGCCACGCGCGATGCGGCAGCGGCGCGGGTCAAGGTCGCCGAGGCGCAGTTGCGCGAACAGCGCGCCCGTAACCAGCGGCTCAGTATCCTTGCGCCTGCGAGCGGATATGTCCTTGCTCGCAATGTCGAACCTGGCCAGATCGTGGGCGCGGGCAGCCCGGCGCTGTTCACCATTGCCAGCGGCGGCGAGATGGAAATGCTCGCTCAGGTGAGCGAGGAACAGCTCGCCGGGCTTTCGGTTGGCGTCAATGCGAACGTGACGCCGACCGGTTCGGAACAGAGCTTTACCGGTCAAGTGTGGCAGCTTTCCCCGGTGATCGATCAAGCCACCCGGCAGGGCATTGCGCGGATCGCGCTGACCTTTAACCCGGGGCTTCGTCCCGG
>JANQTR010000183.1 GCA_030731635.1 Erythrobacter sp.
CAGCTTGCCCTTCTTTTCGATGTAGGTCTGATCCGGGCCGTTGACCATGATATCGGAAATATCCGGATCATTGAGCAGTTCTTCGAGCGGGCCGAAACCAAGCAGCTCGTCGATCAACACCTTTTCCAGCGCGAATTGTTCGCGCCGGTTCAGCGTGACCTTGAGCTCGGCCAGCACTTCCAGGATGATCGGGCGGAATTCTTCGGACAGTTCTTCCTTGGACAGCGATGCCGCTGCTTCGGGATCGACCCGTTCGAGCAGGCGCGGAAGCACCTGTTCCTTGATCTTGTGAACGCTGGCTTCGAACCCGCCGACTTCCGAATTGCCGTCGTTGACCGACGTCATGCGTTCATTCAGGCGATCCATCGCTTCGGCGGTGGTGGCCGGGCGGCTGCTGGATGATGGCGCAGCTTCCGCACGCTGTGCGCCGCCTTCACCGGGCAGCGGCGGAAATTGTTCGCCGCCGCGCGGCGCGGCGCCGGGGCCGCCAGCACCCTTCATCGGGCGGGCTACACCAAATGCAGGCCGTCCGCCGGGCGCCAACCCGCCTGCATTGCCCTTTTTGCCGAATGCGCTCATTCTCAGCCCCCAAGGCTACCTATATCTACGCGATCTCACCCCAATCGTGCGAAGGGGGCGTCTCGAAGAATGGTGAATAATACGGAAAGGTTGTTTTTTTCCTAAGGGTGGGCGCATCGGTTGAGTAAGGCCGGTCCGCCTATGCAGGGCGCTTGCCAATCACCGGACACCCCCGCAAAGACCGCCGATGAACGATCATCAACGCAGCGGATTGATCTATGCCATCGCCGGTTTTGCGACCCTTTCGGTTGGCGATGCGGTGGTCAAATCGATGGCCGGTGCATGGCCCGCTTTCGCGGTGGCAGCGCTTAGATTCACTATTGGCGCTGTGGGATTATCAGTGCTGCTGCTGCGCAGTGAAGGTCCGCGCGCATTCATCCCCACCCATCCGTGGTTGCAGGTTGCGCGCGGCATTTGTCTGGCGGCGGCATCGGTCAGTTTTTTTTCCGCGATCTACCTGATGCCTCTGGCCGAAGCGATGGCGATCGCGTTCCTGTCGCCGGTGCTGACCCAATTGCTGGCCGGTCTGTTGCTGGGTGAGCGCTTGCACCGCCGGGTATGGGCGGCTTCGGTGGTGGCGTTTGTGGGCGTGGTGATCGTGCTGCGGCCGAATCTGGCGCAGTTGGGGCTGGCGGCGCTATTGCCCCTGAATTCGGCGGTATTTTTTGCACTGCTGATGATCACCAACCGGGCCAGCGCCGGGCAAGGCAGTGCCTTGTCGATGCAGGTGTTTGTGGCAGGCATTTGTGCACCGATCCTGATTGTCGGGGCCGCCGCTGCCAAGCTTTCGGGCGTTGCGACGCTGGATTTCGGCTGGCCGACCTGGGATATTGCGGCGCGCTGCGCGCTGGTTGCCATCACCGCCAGTACCGCACATTGGCTCGCCTATATTGGTGCAGCGCGGGCGGGTGCCGCGGCAATTGCTCCGGCGATCTATGTGCAGATCCTCGTCGCGATCACGCTGGGGTGGTGGTGGTTCGGTGATCGACCTGATCTGGTCACGCTGGCAGGGGCCAGCCTGATCGTCGGATCAGGGTTGTATCTGTGGCAGGCCGGCAAGACACCCCGCGCGGGCAAGATGCTGGGATAGGTGAGAGGGCTTGCCGTTCGAGCGCTGATAGCTAGAGCGTGACACAACACAGACCGTAACTCAGCAAAGACAGGGAATAGCCAGGCAATGTGCGGCATTATCGGGATCGTGGGCAAGGCAAGCGTTGCTGACCGGCTGGTCGATGGTCTGAAGCGAATGGAATATCGCGGTTATGACAGTGCGGGCATCTGCACATTGCATGATGGCACGCTGGTGCGCCGCCGGGCCGAAGGGCGGCTGGCCAATCTGGTCACCGTGCTCGCGGCTGATCCTGCGCCTGGCCATGTCGGCATTGCCCATACCCGCTGGGCGACCCACGGCGCGCCGACGGCGGCCAACGCCCACCCCCACGCCACCGCGGAGGTTGCGATTGTCCACAATGGCATCATCGAGAATTACAAGGAATTGCGCGCCGAATTGTCCGCCAAGGGCCGGGTGTTCGAAAGCGAAACCGATAGCGAAGTGGTCGCGCATCTGATCTCAGCCGAGATTGAAGGCGGGGCCAGCCCTGTCGAAGCCGTGCGCGAAGTGCTGCCCCGGCTGCGCGGTGCCTTTGCGCTGGCCATCGCATTTCGTTCGCACCCTGATCTTCTGATCGGCGCACGGCTGGGATCGCCGCTGGTGCTGGGTTACGGCCCCGAAGGTGCGGATGCAGAAATGTATCTTGGGTCTGACGCCTTGGCGCTCGCCCCGCTGACCCAGCGCATTACCTATCTGGAAGAAGGCGACTGGGTGGTGGTGCGCCGTGATAGCGCGCAGGTCTATGATGCTGCGGGAACCCCTGTCACCCGCGAGATCCGCGCATCGGGCGCATCGGCGGCGGCGGTGGAAAAGGGCAACTACCGCCACTTCATGCAGAAAGAGATTTTCGAGCAGCCCACCGTGGTGGCGCAGACGCTTGCTTCCTATCTGCGGCGGTCAGACAATTCAGTGGCGCTGCCGCAGATCGATTTTGACCTATCCAGCGTTCGCCGCCTGACCATCGTTGCCTGCGGCACGTCATTTTATGCCGGGATGGTGGCGAAATACTGGTTTGAACAATTCGCCCGCGTGCCAGTCGACATCGATGTCGCGTCGGAATTCCGTTACCGCCAGCCAGTGCTGGAAGAAGGCGGCCTTGCGCTGTTCATCTCGCAAAGCGGGGAGACCGCCGATACGCTTGCCG
>JANQTR010000184.1 GCA_030731635.1 Erythrobacter sp.
ATCATAGACATTGTGCAGCGTTGGCTTGCCGTGGCGCAGATCATCATTGTCCATGCACGGCAGGTCATCGTGGATCAGCGAATAGACGTGGATCGCTTCAATCGCGGCGCCTGCGCGCAAAGCGGCATCGCGCGACACACCGAACAGCGCGGCAGTGCTGCACACCAGCAACGGGCGCACGCGCTTGCCCCCGCCGATTGCAGCATACCGCATCGCCTCAACCAGACGCGCGCTGGTATCATCCGGCACCGGCAGCAGCGCATCGAACAGCGAATCGATATCGGCCTGAACACCTTTGATTGCATCGCTCAGCATTGTGCTTCCCGTTTGCACCAGCATCATTTCAGCTTTCCGCGTCGAACGCTTGGGTGGCGGCGGCCCGCCCATCGGCGCCGATCACGATCTTTTCGATCCGCGCCTGAGCTGCATCAAGCCGCTGCTGACACGCCGCGCGCAGTGCTTCACCGCGTTCATACAGAGTGATCGATTGATCGAGCGGCACATCGCCGCGTTCCAACTGCTGCACGATGCTTTCCAGCGCGCCGAGCGCCTCTTCAAAGCTCATGCGCGAAATATCCTGCCCTGCGGCAGCCGGTGCTGTGCCCTCGTCCATGGTCACGAGCATTGACGGCGCGGGCGGGCCCGGTCAAGGCTGCCCGTCAGCTTGGGATCACGAAACAGGGAATTGCACAATCATGCTGAAGTGGATCATCGCCTATGGAACGGCGGCCGTTGCCTTTGGCCTGCTGGATGCGATCTGGCTGCGCTGGGCCGCGGGCAATCTGTACCGCCCCGTGATCGGCGATCTCATGGCCAAGGATTTCAACGTCGGCGCGGCGGCCGCGTTTTACCTGATCTACATTGCAGGGATGACGTGGTTCGCGATTCGGCCCGGCATCGAAAGCGGCACGTTACAGGCAGCGATGCTCAACGGGATTTTGCTGGGGGGGCTGTGTTACGCCACCTTCGACCTCACCTCGCAGGCGGTGTTCAAGGTCTGGGCGACCCATGTCAGTGTGCTCGATATTCTGTGGGGTGCCTTTGCCACGGGCGCGGCCAGCACGATCGCGACCTGGGCCGTGCTGCGCTTCGCGCCCGCCTGACAGGACGCAGCACCATGTTCATCGGCCATTTCGCACCGGCGTTTGTCGCCGCCGCCGTCAGCCCGCAAAGCCCACGGCTCGGCACGCTGTTTGTCGCGGCGCAGTTGGTCGACTGGGGTTTCTTTACGCTCGCACTGGTCGGCGTCGAGAAAGTGCGGGTCGACCCGAACGCGAGCGTGGTTGTGCCGCTGGACTTTTATTACATGCCATATACCCACAGTCTGATCGGGGTGGCGCTGTGGGCGCTGGTGTTTCTTGGCATTGTGGCGATTGTGCATCGCAATTGGATTACCGGTGCGCTGGCCGGCGCAGTGGTGATGTCGCATTGGCTGACCGACTGGTTGGTGCATACGCCCGACCTGACAATTGACGGCACCCCGCCCAAACTCGGCCTTGGGTTGTGGGATTATCCGTGGGTGGAAATGCCGCTGGAACTGGGACTGACAATCGGCGCCTTTGCCTTTTACCTGCGCCGCACGCGCGGGCCGATGGGGCCACCTGCTGTGCTATTGGGCGTAATGTTGCTGTTGCAGGGGATCAACTGGTTCGGCCCCCATCCCGAAACCGCCGGGCCGTTTCTGTTTCTGCAGGCGCTGTTCGCCTTTGCCGTGATGACGGGCCTGGCACAGTGGGTCGGGGAGAATCGCTGGTTCCAGAAACGCCGCGGCTTGGCCTTGTCGCCGCAGTAATCTAGGGGGCGCGGCAAGGAGCTCTTGCCATGACTGCAATCACCCCCGAAATCGTCGAACAGCACGGCCTTTCGTCCGAGGAATACGAACGCGTTCTTGCCGCGCTTGGCCGCGAACCGAATCTGGTCGAACTCGGCATTTTTTCGGTGATGTGGTCAGAGCATTGCAGCTACAAATCATCGCGCCTGCATCTCAAGAAATTGCCAACCGAAGCCCCGTGGGTGATCTGCGGCCCGGGCGAAAATGCCGGCGTGATCGACATTGGCGACGGGCCCAATGGGACGAAACTGGCGGCGATCTTCAAGATGGAGAGCCATAACCACCCTTCGTATATCGAACCCTATCAGGGCGCGGCGACAGGGGTTGGCGGCATTTTGCGCGACGTGTTCACCATGGGCGCGCGGCCTATCGCCAATGCCAATGCGCTGCGGTTTGGGCGGCCTGATCATCCCAAGATGAAACATCTGGTGCAGGGCGTGGTGGCAGGCATCGGCGGGTACGGCAATTGCGTCGGCGTGCCTACGGTCGCAGGGGAGACCAATTTCCACCCTGCCTATGATGGCAACATCCTTGTCAACGCGATGACCGTGGGCGTCGCGGATCAGGACAAGATCTTCTATTCGGCGGCCACCGGCATCGGCAATCCGATTGTCTATGTCGGCAGCAAGACAGGGCGCGACGGGATCCACGGCGCAACCATGGCAAGCGCGGATTTCGGCGAGGATGCCGAGGCCAAGCGCCCCACCGTGCAGGTTGGCGATCCCTTCACCGAAAAGCTGCTGATCGAGGCCTGTCTTGAACTGATGGCGACCGATGCGATTGTCGCGATCCAGGATATGGGCGCGGCCGGACTCACATCCTCCAGCGTGGAAATGGCGTCCAAGGGCGGCGCAGGCATCCGGCTCGACATGAACAAGGTGCCTTGCCGCGAAACCGGCATGACACCTTACGAAATGATGTTGAGCGAAAGTCAGGAGCGGATGCTGATGGTGCTGAAGCCCGGCAAGGAAGCCAT
>JANQTR010000185.1 GCA_030731635.1 Erythrobacter sp.
TGGTTGATCGAGATGCAGGACGAGTGCGCATAGCCGCGATAGCCGAGCGTCGCAGGCACTGCGCCTGCATCCAGCATCATGCCGCGCACCGCATCGTCAATCGCGCCGGTGGTGACACCGGGCTTTACCAGATCGGCGCAGGCATCAAGGATCTGGGCGGCAAGCGCCCCTGCCTTGCGCATCGCGTCAAAGCCTTCGGGCCCATGCAGTTTGATGGTGCCATCGCGGTAGACGCTCGTCGCGCCGTCAACAAATTGATATTCGTGCATCCGCGCCATATAGCGAGGGCGCGGGCGAAAAGCTACTTCGTCAGTGCAAAGGCCGGTTTGTATTCGGGCTTGACCGCCGCCAGCACTTTGGGCGCGACCGGCAGCGTCACCTCATACGGCCCTTCGGCATAGGAACCAGCCACGTAAGGCGCGGCGATCAGACCGATGCGGTTGAAGGTCTGCTTGTTCGATGAGCCAAGCAGCAGCGTAAGCTGCGCGATATCCGGACAAGGGAAAATTTCGTCATCGTCAGAGTCTGCACCCAGCCGTTTGGTGCGCTCGGCCTTCAACGCCTTGCACCACGGGCCGTGGAGTGCGGCTTGCAGGTCTTCTTCAGAGCGGAACATCGCGGCAGGCGCGATTGCGGCGCGCGCCTCACGGTCCCACACCAGCCCATCGAAATCCGAATTGCCATGTGCGCCGCCGGTGTAGAAATACATGTCGGCCGACAGCGACAGGTAACGCGGCAGGTTGGCCACGACTTTCCATTGCTTGGCAAAATCGCGGCTGGTGCAACTGATACAGTCCTGTCCGGCGAATTCGGTCAGGGCTTCATTCCATTCGGCCTTCTGTTCAGCCAGCGCCGTATCGCGTTCGGCGCTGAACCGTTCGACCAGCGCCGGGATGGCAGAAACAGCGGCGGGCCATGAATAGGCGAATTCGCGCTTCCCACCGGCCTTTTCGGCATTGTCTTCCAGCGTGGTGGCAGCTGCTGACCCGGTGGCAGCATCCGCAGTGGCGGTTGTGGTGATGGTGGTAGAGGTGGAGGCGGTTGCTTCGGCGGTGCCCACGTCCGCCGCTACATCTTCGGGTGATGAGCATCCGGCAACAGCAAGGCTGATCGTCAGTGCCAAAAATGCCGCTGCTTGGCGTCCCGCAGCCCCGTCCCGAGGCCGGCTTGATCCGTCCAGACCCGTGCTAGCCCCGTCCAGACCCCCTCTTGACCCCGCCCAGCCTGCCGTGGGCCAGTGTTTCACGCGAAACATTCCGGTTCTCATCATCCCACCTTCCGCAATTCAAATCTGCTGGTGACAAGTCTGCCAGCGCGATTATGGAACAGGCATGAACGAACCCAAAGCATTGATCCAGCCTGATCGCGACCAAGACGCGATTGCCATCCATCTTGTGAACAAGGATGGTTTTGAAGCCTTTGCCAAAGGGCTTTCCGCAGGCCAGCGCGCCAGCCTTGCCGCGCAGAAATTCGAAGGCGGCGGATATCAGGTCGGGATCGTACCCGACGGGGATTCGTGGTTCGTTGTCAGTGGGGTAGCAAACCCCGAAAGCCTGTCGAGCTGGTGCCTCGCCAAGCTCGCCGAGGAGCTACCCGAGGGCAGCTACCGGCTTGCCGGTGCAGAACCGGGGGCCGCAATGTTCGGCTGGATCACCGGGCAATACCGCTTTGCTCGCTACCGCAGCGATGACAAGCCAGTCGGTGCACGGGTACTGCTGACCGCGCAGGTCGGACAGATCGATGGCTATACCGCTGAAGCACAAGCAGAATGTTTGGTGCGCGATCTGGTCAACACCCCTGCCGAAGACATGGGGCCAGCCGCGCTGGAGGCCGAATGCGAACGCCTTGCCAAGGCGCACAAGGCGGAACTCACCACAGTGCGCGGCGATGCGCTGGAGCAGGGCTATCCGATGGTCTACGCGGTCGGACGGGCGGCAGCGCGGCATCACGCGCCGCGCCTGATGCACATGACATGGGGCGATCCCAAGCACCCAGTGCTGGCGGTGGTCGGCAAGGGGGTGTGCTTCGATTCCGGCGGACTGAATATCAAGCCCGGCGCCGGTATGCGCCTGATGAAAAAAGACATGGGCGGCGCGGCCCATGCGCTGGCTCTGGCGGGGCTGATCATGGGCGCACGGTTGAAGGTGCGGTTGCATCTGCTGATCCCGGCGGTGGAGAACGCCATTGCCGGCAGCGCCTTT
This sequence comes from Erythrobacter sp., assembly GCA_030731635.1. Taxonomy (GTDB): domain Bacteria; phylum Pseudomonadota; class Alphaproteobacteria; order Sphingomonadales; family Sphingomonadaceae; genus Erythrobacter. The sequence continues at coordinate 2,202 of JANQTR010000185.1, forward strand.
CGTCCCGGCGATGTGCTGAAAAGCCGCAAGGGGCTAACCGTGGAGATCGACAATACCGATGCCGAAGGTCGCCTGATCCTCGGCGATGCGCTGACCCGTGCGAGTGAGGAAGAACCTGATCTGATTGTCGATTTTGCGACGCTAACCGGGGCGGCGCGGGTGGCGCTGGGCCCTGATCTGCCCGCGATGATGGCCCGCAATGATGAGACTGCCGACGCGTTCCTTGCAGCGGGCAAGGCGCATGATGACAACCCCTGGCGCCTGCCCCTGCCAGAAGCGTATCGCGAATACCTCTCGTCAGACGTGGCCGACATGGTCAACTCCGCGTCCAACCCCTTTGCCGGGGCCAGTGTCGCCGGATTGTTCCTCGACCGGTTTGTCGGGAGCGGTGTGGACTGGGTGCATTTCGATACCTTCGCCTGGAACCCCACGCCCCGCCCTGGCAGATCGCGCGGCGGCCGCGGGCTCGGCTTGCGCGCGGCGTGGCACGCAATTCTGGCGCGTTATGGCGGGTGAGCATGACACCCACCCGCTTGCCCCTTGGCGCAACTGCCGCTAACGGCCCTGCCACGCCTGCGCGGGGGATAGC
>JANQTR010000186.1 GCA_030731635.1 Erythrobacter sp.
CTATCCCGAGGCGCTGACGCTCTACACGCAATATCGCGGCAGCGGGCTTGATCCGGTTGCCACCGTCGCTGGGCTTGGCGCGACCTTGCAGGCGAGCTCGGATGACGCGGCCAAGCAGGAGGCGCAACGTCAGCTCGCCCGGATCGGATCAGATCCCGCCGGTGATGCTCGGCTGGCCCCTGCCTTGTCTCAGGCAGCGCTGGGTGCGGACGCCATGCTGCGTGATGATCTTCCCGGCGCGGTCGCATTCTTCCGCACCGCGATGGAACTGGCGCAGCGCGATCTTGCCGCCAATGACCCCGCTCAGGTGCTGTTCGCGGTCTATTATGCCCGTCATCTGCAACTTTCCGACCGCGCCGCCGGGCGAGAGGCGGCAGAACGCAGTGAGAAGCTGGCGCTCGACATTCTGCCCGAGCGCCACCCCCATTGGATCAACGTGTGGTACGAAATGGCCGCGCGCGCCATGGCGGCCGGGCGGTTCGACGAAGCATCGTCGCTCCATGCCCGGATTACCGATTTGGCGGTGCGGGAATGGGGGGAGGATGACACGCGGCTATACCCGATCCTGCAATACCGCGCGATTGCCCTGTCCGGGCTGGCGCGGCGGCAAGAAGCGCTTGAACTGGCGCGCGCGGCCATTGCGGTCGAAGCTGGCAAGGCGGCTGGCGACCGGGCAATGCACCGCGAACTGATCGGCGGGCTGTTGCTGGGGGAAGGCCAGATTGCCGAGGCCGCTGCATCCTACCGCGAAGGCTTGGCGCTGCTGGAAGGAACCGATCCGACAGATTTACGCTGGGGCTTCATTCAGTCGCGGCTGGCGCGCGCGGCAAGCATGATGGGCGAGAATGCCGAGGCATTGCGGATGGCCGATCTTTCCGCTGCCGCCTTTGCCGCCAAGCTGCCGCCGACCCACCCGGCCCGGATCACCGGCGAAGTGATGATTGCCAAGGCGCTGGCGCGTTCGGGTGAGCCGGAGCGCGGGTTCGCCATGCTTGAAACCAGTGTCGCCGCTAACGAGGGCAAGCTGCTCGATTCCTATGCCCGCGCACAGGACGTGCGCGCGATCGCTGCGGGCAACAATACCCTGTTCCGTGATTTCGCGTGGGTCGCGCTGAAAAGCGGGCGGATAACCAAAGGCTGGCGCGCGGCGCAGCTGGCCACATTGGGCGAATTGGCGCTGTCATCAGCGCAGCTTTCCTATCCCGGTGATGCAGCAGGCTTTGGTGCCGCGCTCGATACAGTGCGTGAAGGCCGGCGCAACGAAGCGGCGATCCGCGATCAGCTCGCAGCGTGGGCGACGACGAACGACGCGCTGACCGCTGCAATCGAGCAGCGCGAGGCGGCCGAGCGTGACCTTGAGGCCCGCTACCCCAACCACGCCGAATTTCTGCGCCCTTCCCCGACCACTCTGGCTGAGGCGCAGGCAGGGCTTGGTGCGGATGAAGCCATCGTGATCCCGATGGTGATCGAAGATCGCAACGCCACCATCATCGTCACCCGAGAAAGCGCCGCATGGGGCGAGACGGTCACGGCCTACAATTCAACCACCGCTCTGATCGCGCAGTTGCGAGCCTCGCTCGAAGAAAACACCATCACAGGTGGCCCGTTTGATGCGGCGGCGGCCCATGAAATTTACCGCCGGTTCTTCCCAGCCGAACTTTCAAGCGCGCTGGCGGGCAAGACCCGATTGATATTCCCTTCAGGCGGGCCGCTGGCGCAGATCCCGCCCGCCGTGTTGCTATCGGCACCAGCGGGTGCAGCGACACCGGGACGTTATCTGATCGAGGATTTCGCGATCGCCGTGCGGTCCAGCCTGCGTCCCGTCGCGCGGGCGGCGCGTATGCCTGGGCAAGGCTTTGCCGGGATTGGTGCCCCCGTCTTATCTGCCTCAAGTGGAGATGCGGTATCGCTGCGCGGCCTCGCGATCAATCCGGGTGACCTGCGCGCACTGCCATCGCTGCCAGGCTCTTTGGCAGAGCTTGAGGCAATGCGGGCAGCCTTTGCCAGCGAACCGGCGCTGCTGTTGACCGGCGCACAGGCGACCGAGCCGCTGGTGCGCTCTGCACCACTTGGCGACTACCGGGTCCTCGCATTTTCGACCCACGGGTTGGTCGGCGGTCAGATCGCACAGCTGAGTGAGCCCGCGTTGGTTCTGACCCCACCAGATTTGGCCTCGTCCGACAATGACGGGCTGCTGACCGCGTCGGAAATCGCTGCGTTGGATTTGGCGGCCGACTGGGTGATTTTGTCGGCCTGCAACACGGCAGCGGGCACTGGGCGGGGCGGCGCGACCTATGGCGGGCTGGCGCGCGCGTTCCAGCTGGCCGGCGCAAGGTCGCTGCTGCTGTCGCACTGGCCGGTGCGCGATGATGCCGCAGCGTTCCTGTCAGTCGAAACGCTGCGCCGCGCGGAAGCCGGAGCGGGCCGGGCCGAAGCGCTCAGGGAAGCGCAGCTCACGATGGTGCGCGGGAAGACCGGAATGGCGGATGAAACCAGCCCTGCTGTATGGGCACCATTCGTGCTGATTGAAGGCTAGGCTACAATCGCGCTGAAGCCGGAACGCTTAGAGCCAAACATGGCAAAAGCCTGTGCTCTTGCACGCTGAAAACCTGACCAAATGGTAAGTTCTGCGCTAAATCTGGCCCTACCCAACTCACTCGAGGATCGCACCAATGCCCAGCAAAAGCTTGCACATGTTCGCTGCCTGGTCAAACTACAACCTGACTGCCGGTGACCCGCGTTCGCCCTATGATACGCCCGGCCTGACCATCGAAAACCTGTTCAGCCTGCACTGTTCCGATGTCAATCCAAGTCAACCGATGGAAGCAATGGCCGCAACGGGGACAGTGCTGCTGTCTTATCTCGCCGCCCTTGAAAGATTGCGGACGCAAGGCAGCCCGGCTGGCTTTCCGCCCCGCGAATTTTCCGCAGCCACGGTCGGACAGGGTTGGAGCTTTGCCCCGCTGGTGGGAACGCAGGTGGCGCAATTGCTGGCCTCCGGCCTGAGCTGGTGCAGCGCGCTTGACCTACAAGTCATTGCTGATGACTTTTGCGGCGACCGCAGCAAGTTGATGATCGCAGGCGGCGGCACCCGTTTGCGCGAATTGGTCAACGTGGCAGAGAACGCGGGCCTATCGCTGCCGACGGGTGGCACGCATCTTGGCCAAAGCCTGGCCGGCGGCATTGGCACGGGCACGCATGGCTCGCGGCTGGGTCAGGGTGGGTTGCAGAACATGGTTCGTGCGATGCACATTGTCACAGGGCCCAATTCGCATGTCTGGTTGCAACGTTCCAGCAACCCGGTCCTGACCGATGCCGAGATTGCGAAAATTGTCCTGCAAGCCTCCGGCCAGGGAAATGCGCGAGGGCAGTCAATTTCGTGCACCGCGATCAGCGACGATGGTCACTTCGACAATGCTCTGATTCATCTGGGGGCGATGGGGATTGTCAATGCCGTCGTGGTCGAACTGGTCGAGGCCACACGCTTCAACGTCATTGCCATCGATTGCCCGGTCACGAGTGAATGGCTGACGTTGGTTTCGCAAAGCCAATTTGGCGCCATTGCCGATGCTTTAGGCCTCACTGGTCATGAACTGAAGTTCTACGAATTGACGATCGATCCGCACGCGCCGTGTGGCACCCACGGCGCGCATCTTGTCTATACCGACCGCACAGCTGAAAAGCTGATCGATCTACCCCAAGAGACGCGCCCCGTGCCCGCAGATGCTATTTGCAGCCTAGCGGGGCTGAATGCGCCAACAGAATCAATCACCAACCTTTCTGCCAAGTTCAAAGCCAATCCGCTTGGCGGGCCTTCCGATCCGGTGGCGGCCCAATTGCTGCAATTGTTGCTCCAGTCATCGAACTCATCGTCGGTGTTCGACCATTATCGCAAAGGGGGCCGCTTCACCCAGTTTGGCCGCCCCATCAATCCAGACATCGATGCCATAGCCAGCGGCACTTGGGGGGCGATCCACAGTGACGAAATCACCGGCGGCGTGCCCGGCGCGCTTTACAATGCTTCGTTCGCAATCGACCGCACGAACACCGCCAAAGCGGTCGCAGCGATCACCGCTGCGGTCAGCCAGCTCGCGCCGAGCTTTGTCTTCACCCTGCGGTTTGTCGACAATGCAGCCGGCGCGCTTGCATTCACCCGTTTTGCCCAATCAACGGTCATCGAAATTGACGGCCTTTCACCTTTGGCGATCGCGCTGTTCAAAGCGCAATATCTAGCCAGCGGCGGGGATCCTGATCCCGAAATTCTGGCAGGCTTTGATCGGCTGTCAGGAACGCTGGAGCGCGGCGCGCTGGCGGTGCGGGCTGCACTTGATGCAGCACAAATCGACTTTTCAATGCACTGGGCCAAGCTTGGGAAGCTCGACGCAGCGAAAGTGGCTGCGGACTACCGGGCCGGGCAGATCACCGCATGGCAGAACACCCGCGCGCATCTGCTGACGCCAGCGCAGCGCGGTGTGTTCTCCAACCCCGCGATCGAACATTACGGTCTGGTCCCCACGACCTAGGGACATCACGATTGCGCGGGCGGGACGGGGGCGTTAGGTCTGATCCGTCTTTCACGAAAGCACCTATCCGCATGAACAGCTGGCGCCTGTCGGCCCCGATTGACGATATCCGTGCGCCGCTGGTGGAGGTGCGCGCTGGGCTTGCCCGCTTTGCGATCGCGACCTTGGTTGAAGTTTCGGGCGCGGCCCCGCGCGATATTGGCGCGCAGATGTTGATCACCGAAGACGCCTATTGGGGCTTCCTTTCGGGCGGCTGCATCGAAGCTGATGTTGCCCGCCATGGGCGCGAAGCGATGGCGGCGGGCGCACCCCGTCTGCTACGCTATGGTGAGGGTAGTCCGTGGATCGACATCAAACTCGCCTGCGGATCGGGAATCACTGTGCTGGTCGAACCGGTCGCCGCTGATGCGCCAGCCGTGACAGCGCTGTGCGACAGCTACGCCGCCCGCGTCCCGTTGCTGTGGTCAAGCGATGGGGTATCGCAGATGGCTGTGCCGACCGATCATAGCCCCGCTGATGGCTGGGAGGACGGACGCTACACCAAGCTGTTCGAACCGCGATTGCGCCTGGTGCTGGTGGGAGAGGATGGCGCAGCGTTGACGGCAGCGGCGCTGGCGCTGGAAATGGGATGGGAGGTCGCGCTGATCACACCCGGTGGGCCGGATGCTCCGCCCTTCCCCGGTCTTACCTATTACCGCAGCGATCCGGCATCGGCATTGGCGGCGATTGGCGTTGACCGCTGGTCGGCCATCGCAGTCCTGACGCACGACCGCGAGGATGACGAGCGCGGGGTGGCGTCGGCCTTGCAGAGTGAGGCATTTTTTGTCGGCGCAATTGGCGCGCGGGCGCGGCTGGAAGCACGCCGTGCCAAGCTTCGCGGGCATGGGGTAAGCGAGACGCAAATCGCCAGCCTGCGCGCCCCAATCGGGCTCTATGGTTTTGGCAAGTCCCCGCGCGCGGTTGCATTGTCGCTGGTGGCCGAAGTCGGCCAGGCATTCCACGCGCGTTCAGCGGCAGCGAGATCGGCGGCGGTATCAATATCGAACAACGCGCCGCTGTCTTCGGTCTCGCAATAGGCGACGTCGCCGGCACGCTGTTTGAGCAATGCGGTGGCCCCCTGATCACCGGACAGGCGGGCGAGATCGCCAAAGGCTGCGCGGGTAAAAGCGACCGGATGGCCAGGCTGGCCAGCGACGCGGGGCCGCGCGGCAAAGCCCCCCTGCTCGGCTGCCGCGATCAATTCAGCGCAGAGCCGCAGCGGGACAAGCGGCATATCGCCAAGAAACACGCACACACCGCCGGTTTCATCGCCAAGTGCGGCGATACCGGTGCGCAATGTGGCAGCCATGCCTTCGGCCCAATCTGGCGCGTGGAAAATGCGGCAGGGCAGTCCTGCCATAGCGGCACGGATGCCTGCGTCATCGGCCCCGGTGACCACCACCACCTCGGCAAAGCCAGCGGCGGCAATCGCTTCTGCTACCCACCAGATCACCGGCGCGCCGCCAAGCGGGGCGAGCAGCTTGCCCCCGCCGAACCGCCGCCCGGCACCGCCGGCAAGGATCAGCGCCGACCAGCGCTCCAAGTCAGGCTTTCGCCTGTGTCAGCAGCGGCAGAGTGCGGATGCGCTTGCCACTTACCATCGCCAACGCATTGGCGAGCGCTGGTGAGGCAGGCGGCAAACCCGGCTCGCCAATCCCGCCGGTCTTGGCCCCGCTTTCGATGAAATGGACATCAACTGCAGGCGGCGCGTCGGCCAGCTTCAGGATCGGGTAATCGCTGAAATTGTTTTGGACGACCGCGCCCTTGTCGAGCGTAATCGCCTCTCCAATCGCCGAGGATAACCCCATGATCAGCCCGCCCATGATCTGCGCATCGGCATTCAGGGGGTTTACCGTGGTGCCGCAATCGACCACCGCAAAGGCTTTCAACACCTTGGGGCTGCCGTCGGCCTTGACACTGGCTTCGATCACTTCCGCAACCACGGTGCCGAAGCTTTCGACAATCGCGATCCCGCGCCCCACGCCTTCGGGCAACGGAGTGCCCCAGCCGGAACGCTTGGCGACCATGTCCAGCACCGCAAGGTGGCGCGACCCGGCTGGCAAATGCTTGCGCCGAAACTGGTAGGGATCCTCGCCCGCCGAAGCCGCAAGTTCATCCATGAAGCTTTCGGTGTAGAACCCGATCTGGGTTGCGTTGACCGAACGCCATGGGCCGTCGATCTGGTTCGACTGATAGGCAAAGTGGCGTCTGGACGTGGCGGGAATGGCGTAAATGAACGGCACCTCACCCTCAGCATTGCCGCTTTGCACATAATCAGTGCGCCATCCGGTGATTTTGCCGTCCTTGATCGAAGCGGTCAGGGCTGCCGAGGATTGCGGGCGGTAGGTGCCGTGACGCACTTCTTCTTCGCGGCTCCAGACCAGCTTGACCGGATAGGGCACCTGTTTGGCCAGCAGCGCGATCTGATCGATGGCCTCCACAATATCGGGGAACCGCCGCCCAAACCCGCCGCCCATGATCATCGGGTTGAAGATCACGTCGTCCATGTCCAGCCCGGCCGCCTTGGCTGCCCGGGCGCGGGTGCTGAGCGGGTCTTGCAAACCGCCCCAGATCGTCAGCTTGCCGTCCTTGAAATGACCGGTCAGCGCAAACGGCTCCATCATCGCGTGGTGGAGGAAGGGGACGCGGTATTCAGCGTTGACGACATTCGCGCCCGCCGCTTTGAACGCCGCATCGACATCGCCTTCGCCGCCCTCGTTGTCGGGCTTGCCAGCTTTGCGCAGTGTGTCTTGGGCGGCGTAGATCGTCGGGGTCGAGATCGCCGCATTGCCGCCATCGGAGAATGTGGGGCTGAGCGCCTGCAAACCTTTCAGCGCGGGCCAGTAACCCTTGGCCACCACCACTACCGCATCGGGCAGCTGCACCACCTGTTCGACGCCTTTGACCGCCATCGCCGGGGCCGCATCGACCGATTCCAGCGCACCGCCGCGCACCGGGGCAGCTGCGATCGTCGCCACCCGCATGTCAGGCAGCGTAAAATCAATGCCATAGACCGCGCTGCCATCAACTTTGGCGGGAATATCGCGGCGGACAATGGGCTTGCCGATCAACGTGTACTGATCGCGGGTCTTGAGCACCGGATCGCCGCTGAGCGAGCGTCCCGCCGCACCGGCTGCCAGCGCGCCATAGCGCAGCGACTTGCCTGATTTGGCGTGAGTGACAGCGCTGTTCGCCGTGGTCAGCTCGTTCGCTGGAACACCCAGTCGGTCCGCGGCTTCCTCGATCAACGCCAGCCGCACAGCCGCACCGACGCTGCGCATCCCCACTTCGCCGGTAAAGCGGATCGCCGAAGAACCGCCAGTGATCTGGAGCGGCAAAGATCGCGCTATCATTCCAATGATAGCTTGCGGCAGCGCGTTGATGACACCGGGATAGCCGGACAGCTCAGCGAGGAAGCCCTGCCCCAGCGCCGTGTTGGCAAAAGCAAGATCGGCCGGGGCTTGTTCAACCTTGACCTTGTCCCAATCGGCATCAAGCTCATCCGCCAGCATCTGGCCGAGCGCGGTGTGCGAACCCTGACCAAAATCGATGTGCGGCGAGTACACAGTGACCGTGTCATCCTCGGCGATCTTCATCCAGCTGAGGAAATTGTGCTCACCATCGCCGGTGGTCAGTGCCTTGGCGCGGGTCTTGGCGCTGTTGTCGGTCCAATAGACGCCAAACGCCGCGCCGCCAGCCAACAGCGCGCTGCCGATCAGAAAAATACGGCGCTTGACGCCCTTCTTCTTGGGCTTGGTTTCCGGCGCCTGGGCTTCGGCGAAATCCATATCGGGGTTGGGGTTGTCAGCCATCATGCGGCTCCCTGAAGGGTGGCAGCGGCTTGGCCGGTTGCCGCGAGGATCGCCTTGCGAATGCGCGGATAGGTTCCGCAACGGCAGATATTGGTCATCGCCTCGTCAATCTGCGCGTCAGACGGGCTGCCAGTAGCCTTGATCAGCGCAATTGCGGCCATGATCTGGCCGGACTGGCAATAGCCGCATTGCGGCACCTGCGCATCAATCCACGCCTGCTGAACAGTGTGGAGCGAGCCGTCCGCGCCTTTGACCCCTTCAATCGTGGTCACCGATTTGCCAGCGACCTCGCTGACGGGAACGCCGCACGAACGGGTGACTGCACCATCGACATGCACCGAACACGCCCCACAGGCGGAGATCCCGCAGCCAAATTTGGTTCCGGTCATTCCCAGATCATCGCGCAGCACCCACAGCAGCGGGGTATCCCCCTCCGCCTCGACACTGATTTGCTTGCCATTGACCGTAAAGCTGGTTGCCACCGCGCATCCCCTGCTGGTTAAACTGCGTCCTTTATAGCAACCCAAGCCTGTGGGGGCCAATGGAAAGACACTGCCGAATGGCGGGCCCGGAATCGGCAACCGCGTCCATCGGTCAGACGACCCATTGACGCTTTACGCCTTGCGCTTGCAGATCAAAACCGATGGTCGATGCCAATACCCGTTTGATCGAAGCAGCACGTGCCTGCCTATCGACAATATCGCATGTTTGCAGGCATGGGCGGCCGATGTTCAAACGCCCCGTGCTTTCCCCGGCCCTAACCCTGCTTGCGCTGAGCGCGGGCGGGCTGGCTGTGCCTGCTGCTGGGCAGGATGATACCGCAGCCGATCAAGCGGAACAGCAGTCGGGGACGGCGTCTGCTTCCAATACACGCAGCGCCTTTACCCCCCAAGATTTTGTCCGTTTTGCCCCACGCACCGCGCTGGACATGGCACGGCAGGTGCCCGGCTTTACCATCCGCGAAACCGACGGCGCGCGCGGGCTGGGGCAGGCCGACACCAATGTCCTGATCAATGGCCGGCGCATTGCGGGCAAATCCAACGGCCCGGTCGAAGCCTTGCAACGCGTCCCGGCCGAAGATGTCGTGCGGCTTGAGGTGGTCGACGGGGCCAGTCTCGATATTGGCGGACTGAGCGGGCAGGTGCTCAATGTCATCACCAGTTCAAGCGGGCGGATCACCGGCCAGTTTCGCGTCGCCCCGCAGTTCCGGACGCGCGGCACGCCCGCGCAGCTGTTTGACGGACGGATCGGGATTGCTGGCGGCGGCACCAAAACCGAATGGAACCTTGCCCTGGCCGACGATTCGAGCCGGCGCGGCGATCAAGGGCAGGAACGGGTGCTGGATGCCTTCGGACGGCTGATCGAAACCCGCGAGGAAAAGAGCAATTTCAATTCCGACCTGATCAATCTGTCCGGCTCGTTCACTCGCACCGCTGATAATGGCAGCATCCTTAATCTGGCAGGTCAGGTTGAAGGGCTGATCTTCAGCGAGACCGAGCGGTCAGCGCAGATCAGCCTTGTTACCCCCGTTGCACGCGACCGTTTGTTCCGCCGCACCGAGGATTCGCGCAGTTTTGAACTGGGTCTTGATTACCAGTTCGCATTCGGACCGGGCCAACTCAAACTGATCGGTTTTTACGGGCTACTCGGTAACCCCGAAACCGCCGATGTCCTGACCGAATTCGCCGATGCGACCGCGCCCACCGGATCGCGCTTTATCAGCGACACGCGGTCGGGCGAAAGCATCGCGCGCGGCGAGTACACAGTGGCCGCGCTCGGCGGCAATCTGGTCGCCGCAATCGAAGGCGCGCGCAATTTCCTGTCTATCGATGCCGATCTTGCCGTGCGTGACGGTGCTGGCGTGCTGCAACCCACCCCCTTGCCCGGCGCAACCGCTCGGGTCGACGAAGACCGCGTTGACGGCGGCCTGACCTACAGCCGGGCGCTCGCCGCCAATCTGCAATTCCAGGCTTCAGCCGGGGCGGAGGTTTCGCAGCTCATCCAAAGCGGCGCCTTTGGCCTGTCCCGCCAGTTCTGGCGACCCAAGGGATTTGTTTCGCTCGACTGGAAGCCAGGCACAGGCGTCAATGTCGCCACTCGGATCGAACGCGTGGTTGGCCAGCTGAACTTTGACGATTTCCTGGCGGGCGTTGATCTCAATCAGGAACGCGAGGATGGCTCGAACGGGTCGCTGGTTCCCCCACAAAGCTGGATGTCGGAACTTGAGCTGAGCCTTGAACTCGGCACGCTGGGCAAAGCCAATCTGCGTGGGTTTTTCGAAGATATCACCGATATTGTCGATCAGATCCCGTTGGCGGGCGGCGGGCAAGCCGTCGGCAATATTGCCAGCGCGCAGCGCTATGGCCTGAACGGCGATGTCACCCTGCTTTCGGATGGGCTGGGCTGGAAAGGCACGCGGTTTGACATGCGCTTTGCCCTGCAAGACAGCGCGGTGCGCGACCCGCTGCTGTCCACTTTGCGCGAGTTATCAGGCAACGAACGCATCAACCTGCGCGGCAATCTGCGGCATGATTTTGTGGGCAAGGCGTGGGCCGTAGGCGGCATGTTCGATTGGCAGGATTTCGCGCCGCAGGTGCGGCTGGATGAAGTGTCGCGGCGCAGCCAGACCTTCGGCTTTGCCTCGTTGTTCATCGAAAACAAGGATGTCGCGGGCCTGACCCTGCGCGGCACCGTCGGTAACCTGCTTGATCGCCGCAACAAGTTTGATCGCACCGTGTTTGCCGATCGCGCGGCCGGGCTTGCCAGCTTTTCCGAAACGCGCAGGCGCAGTTTCGGACAGATCATGACGCTCCAGATTGAAGGGTCGTTCTGAGGCTTTACCTGATGGTGATGCCTGCCTAAGCCGTGGGCCGAGAGGATTGTCCCATGGCCCCTACTATCCCCACCCCGCCGCGCATGCGTTCGTGGCTGTTCGCACCGGGCGACAGCGAAAAGAAGATGGGCAAGGCCGCAGCCAGCCCAGCCGACATCGCGCTGTTCGATCTGGAAGATTCGGTTTCGCCCGAAAACAAGCCAGCGGCGCGGGCGATGGTGGCTGAACAGATTGCAGCATCGGACAATCGCGCGCGGCTGTGGGTGCGGATCAACCCGATCAGCACTGCCGATTGCATCGCGGACCTGGCCGCGATCATCCCGTCCCGCCCCGGCGGGGTGTTCCTGCCCAAGGCCGAAGGCGCGGGCGATATTGCCCAGCTGCACCACTATCTCACCGCGCTGGAGGCCGCGCATGGCATCCCGCAGGGCCGCACGCTGATCGCCGCGCTGGTGACGGAGACGGCGGCGGCGATGTTCCGCACCGGCGAATATGCCGGGGACTACCCGGGCAAGGCACGGCTGGTGGCGATGAGCTGGGGGGCTGAGGATTTGTCTGCTGCCCTCGGCGCGAGTGAGCAGCGCGGGGCCGATGGCGGCTATGCGCATACCTATGAAATGGCGCGCAGCCTGTGCCTGATCGGCGCTTCGGCGGCAGGGGTTGCGGCGATTGAAACCGTGCAGCCCGAATTCCGCGACCTTGAAGCGTTGGAAAAGCGCGCGCGGGGTGTGCGCGCCGCAGGGTTCCGCGGGATGCTGGCGATCCACCCGGCGCAGGTCGATCCGATCAACGCTGCCTTTACGCCGAGTGCCGAGGAATTGGCACACGCCCGCGCGGTGGTGCAGGCCTTTGCCGATCATCCCGGCGCGGGCGTGGTGGCGCTGGATGGGGCGATGCTGGACCGTCCGCATCTGGCACTGGCGCAGCGGCTTTTGGCCGAGGCCGACACGCAGTAGGTTAAATCATTTTCCTACTTTAACCGATTTGGTCATTTTTGCGCGACTCAACGCAAGGAGCGCGCAAGATGGCCATTCTCGACATACTGATCGGCCCGATTTCCTCGATCATCGACAAGATCATTCCCGACAAGGAAGCGCAGGCCAAGGCCAAGCTGGAACTGATCGCGCTTGAAGGCACGCAGGAAATGCGGATGATCGAGGCGCAATTGCAGGCGATTGTGGCCGAGGCCAACTCCGCCGACCCCTGGACCAGCCGCGCCCGTCCCAGCTTCCTCTATGTGATGTATATCCTGCTGCTGACCGCACTGCCGATGGGGGTGCTGAGCGCGTTCAACCCGCTGGCCGCCCGCGACATTGCTGCGGGGATGAACGCCTAT
>JANQTR010000187.1 GCA_030731635.1 Erythrobacter sp.
CAGTTCATGCACGGCATCAAGCTGGCCGGGATCGAGCTCGACCGCAAGGCGATGGCCGATCTGGCGATGAACGAAGGCGGCGCCTTCAAGGCCGTGATCGCTCAGGCGAAGGCCGCTTTGCCAGCCTAAAGCCAGCGCGCGCGGGGTTGTCCCGGGCGATACGAAATTGAGGCGGGTTCCTTGTACGGGAACTCGCCTTTTTTCGTGCCAATTGTAAAATACCGACAGCAGAGTTGTATGATTGCGACACTTACCGTATTTGGAAGGTATGGGGGAATCACAGCAATCTGTCACCGCGCGGTCAACGGTCCGGCCGGAAGGCTTCCGGCTCCGGACCGAGTTCCGCGAACCGCCGGCGCAGTTCGAAGGCTGTTTTTCGTCGTTTTACCACATGACGCTCGAGGTGGACGAGCCCGGCGGGCTGTTGACCGACTATCTCCAGCCTGAATGGGCAAACATCCGGTTCTTTTGCGGCAACACCCCCGATGCAGCAATTGGCGCCACCCGGATCAGGGGGGCACCGTTCGTCGCCACCGGGGCCAGCGTGCTGCCGTGCCACTTTGCCCTGGGGCAGGTGCGGATGTGGGGCGTGGGCTTCCTGCCGCTTGGCTGGGCGCGTTTTTTCGACGCTGACGCCAGCGACTGCGCCAATATCGTCTGCGATGGCGCGGTCCACCCGGCCTTCACCCGCTTCGCCGAACTGGGCAATACGCTCTGCAATCCCGAAGCCAGCGTCGACGAACAATATGATTCCCTTGTCGAGACGATGAGCCGGCTGATGCGCCCCGCGCGCGACGAGCAGCGGATTCAACGGGTTCATGCCGCTCTGGTCGATGGGGATTTTTCCTCGGTCCATGATCTGGCTGATGCCTGCGCGATGAGCGTGCGCACGATGGAGCGGGTGTGCGGGCGGTATTTCGGGTTTTCGCCCAAGCTGCTGATGCGCCGCCAGCGGTTCATGCGCAGCCTTGCGACCTTCATGTTGCAGCCCGGCAGCCGCTGGACCGAAGCGATGGACGCGCATTACCATGACCAGGCGCAGTTCACGCGTGAGTTCCACGAATTCATGACCATGAACCCCAGCGAATATGCCGCGCTGGATCGCCCCGTGCTCAAGTCGTTCATGGAAGCGCGCGCGCGGGCAACAGGCAGCGCAGCGCAAACGCTCGACGCACCGCCGCCGCGCTGAGGGGGCGCAATTGCCGCCAGGCCACTGGTGCTTTGCAATGCGAGCGATTTCCCGCTAGCGGGCCGGGGCGAAATCCCGCGTGATAACACCCAAGGCCATGACCAACATCACTTCCCAAACTGAGGCCGCGCTGGCCGCGATTACCGCCGCTGATAGCCTCGATGCGCTTGAAGCGCTGCGGCTCGATACGCTTGGCAAGAAAGGCTGGGTCAGCCTCGCCTTGAAAACGCTGGGCAGTATGAGCCCGGAGGAGCGGACCGCAGCCGCGCCCGCGATCCAGACCGCGCGGGCCGCGATTGCAGACGCGCTCGATGCCAGGAAAGCCGCGCTGGAAACGGCCGAGCTGGAAGCCCGGCTGGCGCGTGAGACGGTTGATCTGACGCTGCCCGCCGTCGCCGCGCCCAAGGGTTCGGTCCACCCCGTCAGCCAGGTGATGGACGAGCTGGCCGAAATCTTCGCTGATCTCGGCTTCGCGGTCGCGACCGGGCCGGAGATCGAAGACGACTGGCACAATTTCACCGCGCTCAACATGGATGAAACCCACCCTGCGCGGGCGATGCATGACACGTTCTATTTTCCGGACCGCACTCCCGAGGGGCGGGAAGTGCTGCTGCGCACGCATACCTCGCCGGTGCAGATCCGTTCGATGCTCGCCCAGGGCGCGCCGATCCGGATTATCGCGCCGGGCCGGGTGTATCGCAGCGACAGCGATGCCACCCACACACCAATGTTCCATCAGGTGGAAGGCCTCGTCATCGACAAGGACATCCACCTTGGCCACCTCAAGTGGACGCTTGAGACGTTCTTCAAGGCATTCTTTGAACGTGAGGACATCGTGTTGCGCCTGCGCCCTTCGTACTTCCCCTTCACCGAACCCAGCGTCGAGGTTGATGTGGGCTATTCGAACGAAGGGGGGCGCCGCGTCGTCGGCGGGCACGGCGATGCGTCGGGCCATGCGTGGATGGAACTGGGCGGCAGCGGCATGGTGAACCGCCGCGTGCTCACCTTCGCCGGGATTGATCCGGATGAATATCAAGGCTTTGCCTTCGGACTCGGGATCGACCGGATTGCGATGCTGAAATACGGGATGAACGACTTGCGCGCCTTCTTTGATGGCGATCCGCGCTGGCTGCAGCACTACGGCTTCAGCCCGTTCGATCAGCCGACGCTGTCTGCTGGTGTGGGAGCGAAGGCATGAAGTTTTCGCTGACCTGGCTCAAGGATCACCTTGAGACGACCGCCACGCTCACCGAAATCTGCGATGCGCTCAACGCTATCGGGCTTGAGGTCGAAGGGGTTGAAGACCCTGCCGACAAACTCGCCGGGTTCCGCATCGCGCATGTGCTGACCGCCGCGCGCCACCCCGATGCCGACAAGCTGCAGGTGCTCACCGTCGATACCGGAGAGGGCGATCCCTTGCAGGTCGTCTGCGGCGCGCCCAATGCGCGGGCCGGGATGAAGGGTGTGCTGGGCCTGCCCGGCGCGACGGTGCCCGCCAATGGCATGGTACTGAAGAAAAGCGCCATCCGCGGGGTCGAATCCAACGGCATGATGTGTTCGGTGCGCGAGCTGGAACTGGGCGAGGA
>JANQTR010000188.1 GCA_030731635.1 Erythrobacter sp.
GCGGCTCGGCCAACCCCGATGATGTCGGCGGATCGGGCGATGTGAAGTATCACCTCGGCACCTCGACCGACCGCGAGTTCGACGGGATTTCGGTGCACATGAGCCTTGTGCCCAACCCCTCGCACCTTGAAGCGGTGAACCCGGTGGTGCTGGGCAAGGCCCGCGCGCAGCAGGCGATCCGTGATGATCTGGCGAAGAAGGATCAGGTGCTCCCGGTGCTGATCCACGGCGACGCGGCCTTCGCAGGGCAAGGCGTGGTGTGGGAAAGCCTCTCGCTCTCGGGCGTGCCGGGCTATGATACCGGCGGCTGCATCCACTTCATCATCAACAATCAGATCGGCTTCACTACCTCGCCCAAGTTCGCGCGGTCTTCGCCCTACCCCAGCGATGTGGCCAAGGGCGTGATGGCGCCGATCCTGCACGTCAACGGCGATGATCCCGAAGCGGTGACCTTTGCCTGCAAGCTGGCGATCGAATATCGCCAGACCTTCCACCGCGATGTGGTGATCGACATGTGGTGTTACCGCCGGTTCGGCCACAACGAGGGCGACGAGCCCAAGTTCACCCAGCCGCTGATGTATGACGCGATCCGCAGCCACCCCAAGGTCAGCGTCAGCTACGAAGCGCGGCTGGTGCGCGAAGGCGTGATCGAACCCGGCACGCGCGAACGTATGGCGGGCGAATTTGTCGCGCTGCTTGATGAAGAATTCGAAGCGGGCAAGAACTACAAGGCCAACGAAGCCGACTGGTTCGGCGGACGCTGGGCCGGGCTGAACAAGCCTGCCGACCCCGAAACCGCGCGCCGCAGCGTCGAAACCGCGATTGAACCCAAGGTGTTTGATTCGCTTGGCCGGGTCTTGACCGAAGTGCCGGGCGATCTCGACATCCACAAGACGCTGGACCGCGTCATCGGTGCAAAGCGCGAGATGTTCGCCAGCGGCGAAGGCTTCGATTGGGCCACCGCCGAAGCGCTCGCCTTCGGCAGTCTGGTGATGGAAGGCTACGGCGTGCGCCTGTCGGGGCAGGATTCCGGCCGCGGCACTTTCAGCCAGCGTCACGCGGTGTGGGTCGATCAGAAGGTCGAACGCAAATATGTGCCATTGAGCACGCTGCCGCATGGCAAGTTCGAAGTGCACGATTCCACCTTGTCGGAATATGGTGTGCTCGGGTTTGAATACGGGTTCGCGATGGCCGATCCCAAAAGCCTGGTGCTGTGGGAAGGCCAGTTCGGCGACTTCGCCAACGGTGCGCAGATCATGATCGATCAGTTCATCGCCAGCGGCGAAAGCAAGTGGCTGCGCGCCAACGGCCTCGTGATGCTGTTGCCGCATGGATACGAAGGGCAAGGACCGGAGCACTCCTCCGCGCGGCTTGAACGGTTTCTGCAATTGTGCGCTGACGACAACATGTGCGTCTGCAACATCACGACCCCGGCGAATTACTTCCACGTGCTGCGCCGCCAGATGCTGCGGAGCTTCCGCAAACCATTGATCATCATGAGCCCCAAGTCGCTGCTGCGCCACCCGCTGGCCAAGAGCGCGAAGGGTGATTTCCTCGGCGAAAAGCAGTTCCGGCGGATCCTGTCCGACACGACCGAAATTGCCGATGACAAGGTGCGGCGTCTGGTGCTGTGTTCGGGCAAGGTCGCCTATGACCTGATCGAAGCGCGCGACGCGGCGGGGATCGACGATGTCTCGATCGTGCGGATCGAACAGTTGTTCCCCTTCCCCGGCGATCCGCTGGCTGTGCGCATGTCGCGCATGACAAACCTGCAGGACGTCGTGTGGTGTCAGGAAGAACCGCGCAACAATGGTTCGTGGTTCTTCGTGAACGAACGGATCGAGGAATCGCTCACCGCTGCCGGGCATCCGGGCAAGCGCCCGATCTATGCCGGGCGCGCCGCCGCCGCTTCGCCCGCCACCGGGCTCGCCAGCCGTCACAAGGCCCAGCAAGAGGCGCTGATTGCCGCCGCGCTGGGGCTCAGCAAGACCAAGTAATTGAACATAGTTCCGCTCACCCTGAGCCTGTCGAAGGGTTTGGGTACCAAGGGCTCGACAAGCTCAGCCTGAGCGGATCTGGTAGAAATGGGAAACGCAGCAATGGCCACCGAAATCAAAGTCCCCGCTCTGGGCGAATCCGTTACCGAAGGCACCATCGCCGAATGGTTCAAGCAGCCCGGCGAAGCTGTCGCTGCGGACGAGGCGATTTGCAGCCTTGAAACTGACAAGGTCGCGGTTGACGTGCCCTCACCTGTCGCCGGCGTAATGTCCGAACACCGCGTCGCAGTGGGCGATACGGTCGAAGTCGGCGCGGTGATCGCGGTGATCGAAGCGGGTGCGGCTGCTGCGGCTCCCGCTCCGGCGGCGGCCAAGGCGGATAGCCCTGCTCCTGCGCCAAGCGAAGTACCCTCGGGCGCGGCGCAGACCATGTCACCCGCCGTGCGCCGTGCGGTGCTGGAACACGGGGTTGATCCCTCGACCATCAAAGGCACCGGCAAGGATGGCCGCCTGACCAAGGAAGACGTGCTGGCCGCAGCCGAAGCCAAGGCGAAAGGCGGCGCGGCTCCTGCCCCCGCCCCTACGCCGGCACCCGCGCCCACCGCCAAGGCAACCAGCGCGCGCGGCGAAGAACGGGTCAAGATGACCCGCATGCGCCAGACCATCGCCAAGCGGCTGAAGAGCGCGCAGGACAATGCCGCGCTGCTCACCACCTTCAATGATTGCGACATGAGCGCGGTCATGGAAGCACGCGAC
>JANQTR010000189.1 GCA_030731635.1 Erythrobacter sp.
CGATGTCGGACGTCAGGCGCTCATTGGGTGGAGTCCGCATGGGCGGCCTCCTCGGTCGGTCCCGAGACAACCCCGTCCGCAGCAGCGGATAAATCAGGCTCGTCTTCAAACCAGTGCGCGCGCGCTGCCATGATGATTTCGTTGCCCTGCTCTTCGCTCAGGCCGTATTCACCCAGCACGCCGCCCTTGTCAGCTTCGCGCTGAGGACGTCGCATCGGCGGACCGGCAGCATCGTTGTTGCGGCGACGCGGGGCTTCGCGCTTCTTGGCGATCAATTCATCAGTGGCAAGATCGGCGAGATCGTCGAGCGTCTTGATCCCCGCCTTGCCGAGCGTCACCAGCATCGCTTCGGACAGGTGCGGCATTTCAGCCAGCGCATCGTCGACGCCCAGCTCGCGGCGCACCTGACGGTGGCTTTCTTCCTGCCGTTCGAGCGCTTCCAATGCGCGGCTCTGAAGCTCTTCGGCGAGCTCTTCGTCGAAGCCTTCGATAGTGGCGAGTTCTGCCAGATCAACATAGGCCACCTCGACCAGTTCGGCAAAGCCTTCGGCCACCAGCAGCTGGGACAGAGTTTCATCGACGTCGAGCTCTTCTTCGAACATCTTCGAACGCTCGGCGAATTCCTTCGAACGCTTTTCCGAGGATTCCTCCTCGGTCATGATATCGATCTGGTGACCGGTGAGCTGGCTTGCCAGTCGCACGTTCTGGCCACGACGCCCGATCGCCAGGCTGAGCTGATCGTCGGGCACCACTACTTCGATGCGGCCATCATCTTCATCAAGGACCACCCGGCTGACGGTGGCAGGCTGCAACGCATTGACCACGAAGGTCGCGGTGTCTTCCGACCACGGAATGATGTCGATTTTTTCGCCCTGCAATTCCTGCACCACGGCTTGCACGCGGCTGCCCTTCATGCCGACGCAGGCGCCAACTGGGTCAATGCTGGAATCGCGGCTGATCACGCCAATCTTGGCGCGGCTGCCCGGATCGCGGGCGGCGGCCATGATGGTGATGATGCCATCGTAGATTTCAGGCACTTCCTGCGCAAACAGCTTCTTCATGAAGTCAGGATGCGCGCGGCTGAGGAAAATCTGCGGCCCGCGGTTGTTGCGCTCGACTTTGGTGATCAGCGCGCGGACGCGCTCACCGGTACGGGCGGCTTCGCGCGGGATCTGCTGATCGCGGCGGATCACGCCTTCGGCACGGCCCAGATTGACGATCACGTGGCCGAATTCGACCGATTTGATCACGCCAGTAATGACTTCGCCCTGGCGATCCTTGAATTCTTCAAACTGCCGCTCACGCTCGGCATCGCGGACCTTCTGGAAGATCACCTGCTTGGCGGACTGTGCGTCAATCCGGCCCAGATCAACCGGGGGCAGCGGATCGACGATGAAATCGCCGACCTTCGCACCGGGTTGCAGCTTTTCGCCTTGCTTCAGGTCGACTTGCTTGAAGTAATCTTCAACCTCTTCGACCACCTCGACCACGCGCCACAGCGTCAGATCGCCGGTCAGCGGATCGAGCCTGGCCCGGATGTCGTTTTCCGCACCGTAACGGTTACGCGCGGATTTCTGGATCGCTTCTTCCATCGCCTCGATGACGATCGACTTGTCGATCATCTTTTCGGTGGCGACAGCATTGGCAATCGCGAGGAGTTCGGCCTTATTGGCGGAAATGGCACTGGCCATCAGTCGTCTGCCTTTTCTTCTGAATCGAGTGTGTCAGGGTCTGCGATAACTTCATCAGCCCCGCTGGCATCCAGCGGGCGGGTCGCGGCAATCAGCGCATCGGTGAGGACAAGCTTGGCCGTGTGAATCTCTGCAAGCGGCAGGCGGACATCGCCCGCCTTGGCTTCGGTGACAAGCACCATATCATTTTCAAGCCCGCCAAGCACGCCCTTGTTGACGCGTTGACCATCATAAGCCTTATCCATCACGATCCGGACATCGTGACCCGCCCAATTGACGAAATCCTTGTCGCGGGTCAGCGGACGGTCAATCCCGGGAGAGCTGACTTCGAGGTGATAGGCGCCTTCGATCAGCACCTCACCGGCCTCTTCGGCCGAATCGATCACATCGGACACCCGGCGGGACAACGCGGCGCATTGGTCTATCACCAATTGCCCGGTCGCAGGGTCTTCAGCCATGATCTGCAGCGCCATGCCGCCGTCACCCGCCTCGGAAGCGATCATCGCAACGCGCACCAGTTCGAACCCGAGCGCTGCGGCTTCAGGTTCGATCAACTGGGTCAGGCGCGCGATATCGGCCATTCTGGCTCCCACAGGAATTGCAGTCGAATCGTCATTGCTGGAAACGCGGTTTCGTGCCGGCCCCTAAAGGCGCCAGCATCCAAACCTTGTCACGACAATGCCGGGATTGGCGCGTCACTTAGGCGCGGGCGCAGCCTTTGGCAAGCGCGAACCGCGCTGACTTCGCCGATGCGGCTGTCACTTTTCCCCGGCCACCCAACGCCGCACCTGATCGCGCAGCGTTTCGCGCTCGCGCTGCTGAAACGTTTCGGCATGGTGCCGCACCGCCAAGACGGCGGAATGCGAAAGCGGTTCGTCAAACGCAATGCCGTTGACCCCGCCATGGGTGCCATGCTTGCAACGCACGGCCTCGCCGAAGATTTCAAGCTTCGCAACCCTCAGATAACCGCCAGCCCCCTGTGTCAGGGGCGCCGCCAGAGCGATCCGCGCCCCGGTTTGCGACAGGTCGAGCAGGATGCTGTCATGCGTGCC
>JANQTR010000190.1 GCA_030731635.1 Erythrobacter sp.
TCGCTGCGACGATCGTCATGCCGCATGATGCGCCGGATGTGAAGCTCGCCAATACCAAGGCGCTGGGGGCCGAAGTGGTGCTGTATCAGCGCCCCGGCGAGGATCGCGACGCGGTGGCGGCAAACCTGATTGCGCAGCATGGCGGCACGCTCGTCCACGCATTCGGCGATCCATGGGTGATCGAGGGGCAAGGCAGCGCGGCGATTGAGGCGACGGCGCAATTGGGCCGCGCACCGTCCCGCATCATTGCCTGTTGCGGGGGCGGCGGGCTTGCAGCGGGGCTCGCTCTGGGCGCGCCTGAAGCCAAGATTCACCCGGTTGAACCGGTCGGCTGGGACATGGTCGGGCAATCACTCGCCACCGGAACGTTGGTCCACGCTGCGGCTGACGCGCCCAAGACGATCTGCGACGCGCTGCAACCCAATGTCACCAAACCGCTCAACCTCAGCCTGCTGTCGGGGCGCTCTGAACCGGGCGTAGCGGTGACTGACGCCGAAGTGCGCTCCGCCCAGCGCTTTGCCTTTGCCAACCTGCGGCTGGTGGTCGAACCCGGCGGCGCAGCGGCGCTGGCGGCGGCTCTATCGGGCAAGGTGTCAGTCGACGAGGGCACCGTAATCATGCTCACCGGCGGCAATGCCGACCCTGCCGCCTATGCCGCCACCATTGCGGGAGCGGGCTAGCCTGTGGAAACCGTCACATTGACGACACGCTTCGCAAATATGACTAGCATCTGACGTTACACAGGACACACCCGAAATGGCAGCGCAGGCAAAGCGGATCATTGAAGATGCGGTGATCCGCAAGGATGCAGGGCTTGGCGACAAACTGCTCGACAAGGCGTTTGCGCTGGCGTTCAAAGGTCTGGTCTATGCCCAGATCTGGGAAGACCCGGTGGTCGACATGGAAGGGCTCGACATCCAGCCTGATAGCCGTGTGATGTGCATCGCCAGCGGCAGCTGCAATGCGCTGTCTTATCTCACCGCCAATCCCGAAAGCGTGACCGCGGTTGATTTGAACAAAGCGCACGTGGCGCTGGGCCAGCTGAAAATCGCGGCGATCAAGCACCTGCCCAATTACGAACGCTTCCACCGCTTCTTCGCCCATGCCGATCACGACGAAAACAGCGCAGTCTACAAGACCATGATCGCCCCGCATCTAGACACCGAAAGCCGCGCCTATTGGGAAAAGCGCGACCTTCGCGGGCGCAAGCGCATCTCATACTTCACCAAAGGCATCTACAAAAAGGGGTTGCTGGGCAATTTCATCGGCCTCGCCCACGTGTTTGCCAAATTGTACAAGATCGACCTTGGCAAAGTGCTTGAAGCACAAACGCTGGAGGAACAGCGCGACGTGTTCGAACGCGAGCTGGCCCCGGTGTTCGAAAAGAAGTTCGTCCGTTGGCTGACCGATCAGCCCGCATCGCTGTTCGGCCTCGGCATTCCGCCGGCGCAGTTTGAACATCTCGCCGGCGATGAACGCATGGCCGAAGTGCTGCGGCGGCGGTTGGAAAAGCTCGCCTGTGATTTCGAGGTGAAGGACAACTACTTTGCCTGGCAGGCGTTCGGGCGCGGCTATGGCCGGGCCGAAGGCGCGCCGCTGCCGCCCTACCTGCAACGCGCCCATTGGGACGCGATGCGCGACCGGATTGGCAGGCTTAATGTCGTGCGCGCCAACATGGTGGACTGGATCGGCGCGCGTGATGAGGCGAGCATGGACCGCTTCGTACTGCTCGACGCGCAGGATTGGATGAACAATGCGCAGCTTGACGACCTGTGGACCAAGATCACCCGCGCCAGCCGCCCCGGCGCGCGGGTCTTGTTCCGCACCGCGGCCGAGCCAAGCCTGCTGACCGGGCGGCTGGATGACGGGATCCTGTCGCAGTGGCGTTACCTTGAAGAGGTCTCCGCCGATCTCACCCGCCGCGATCGTTCGTCGATCTACGGCGGCGTGCATGTGTACGAGCTCGCCTGATGGCAAGCACCAGCCCCCGCCCCTCTCATGCCGCGCTGATGGACGAGGTCTATCGCGGGCAGCGACATATCTATGATTTCACGCGCAAATATTACCTGTTCGGGCGTGATACCCTGATTGACGGGTTAGCGGCCAAACAGGGAATGCGCGTGCTGGAAGTGGCCTGCGGCACCGGGCGCAATCTGGCAAAGGTCGCCAAGGCATGGCCGGGGGTGCGCCTATTCGGGCTCGATATCTCGGCCGAAATGCTCAAAAGCGCGCGCGCGACCTTGGGCGATGAGGCGCGGCTGGTTGAAGGTGATGCCTGCGCGTTTGATGCCGCCGCGCTGCTGGGTGAGCCGCAGTTTGACCGGATCGTGCTGTCCTATTCCCTGTCAATGATCCCCGATTGGGAGGGCGCTTTCGCCCACGCCGCGGGCTTGCTGGCAGAAGGCGGGCAATTGCACGTAGTAGATTTCGGCGATCTGAGCGGACTACCCCGCCCCCTGTCCGCCTTCTTGCGCGCGTGGCTCGCCAAATTTCACGTCGAACCCCGTGACGGCTTGGTTGAGATTGCCAATCGTATCGCCGCTGCGCGCGGTTTGACGTTAACAAGCACGCGCGGTCCGCTCGGGTATTTCCAGTTGTATGTGCTTATGGCGAACTAGGGTCAGGCCGCTGGGCACATGATCTTTATCAGCTGTGCTTCAGATATTCGGCAACACTTTCCCAACTCCCGAAACCGAGGAAAATC
>JANQTR010000191.1 GCA_030731635.1 Erythrobacter sp.
GCCTCGTGCCTGATGGCGGCTCAACCTGGCTGCTGGCCCGCGCGATTGGCCGTGCGCGCGCGACGCGGATGATGATGCTGGGCGAGAAGATCAGCGGCGAGCAGGCCGAGGAATGGGGCCTCGTCTACAAGTGCGTTGAAGACGCCGACTTGATGACCGAAGCCCGCGCGCTCGCCGAGAAGTTGGCGAACGGCCCGACGGTGGCCTACGCCACGATGAAGCGCAACATTGCCACCGCGCTCGATCAGAACCTGCAAATGGTGCTGCTCGCCGAAGCCGAAGGGCAGCGGATTGCGGGCGCGACCAAGGACGCGATGGAGGGCGGAATGGCCTTCCTCCAGAAGCGCAAGGCCGAATTCAAGGGGCACTGATCGCCCCCATCTCCGTTCGTATCGAGCGGAGCACGCAGTGCGCAGTCGAGATACCCCGCGCGGTGTCTCGACTGACGACGAAGTGGACAGTTCATCCTGAGCCTGTCGAAGGGCTCGACACGAACGGATATGGTATCTGACATGACCGACAAACCGACGCTCACCGACTGGAAAGCCCTCGCCGCCAAGGAAGTGAAGGGCCGCGACCTCACCTGGCAAACGCCCGAAGGGATCGCTGTCAAACCGCTGTATACGGCGGAAGATCACGCGAATTTCGATCCCGGCCTGCCCGGTTTCGCGCCCTTCACGCGCGGCGTCAAAGCCTCGATGTATGCGGGCCGTCCGTGGACCATCCGGCAATATGCGGGCTTTTCCACCGCTGAGGAATCGAACGCCTTCTACCGCCGCAATCTGGCGATGGGGCAGAAGGGGCTGTCGGTTGCTTTCGATCTTGCTACGCACCGTGGGTACGATTCCGATCACCCGCGCGTCGTCGGCGATGTCGGCAAGGCGGGCGTGGCGATCGATACGGTCGCGGATATGCAGATCCTGTTCGACCAGATCCCGCTCGATGCCATGTCGGTCAGCATGACCATGAACGGCGCGGTGATCCCGGTGCTGGCCTTCTTCATCGTCGCGGCGGAACGTCAGGGCGTGTCGCAGGACAAGCTGGAAGGCACGATCCAGAACGACATCCTCAAGGAGTTCATGGTCCGCAACACCTATATCTACCCGCCCGAACCTTCGATGCGGATCATCGCGGACATCATCGCATATACCTCGGCCAACATGCCGAAATTCAACAGCATTTCGATCAGCGGCTATCACATGCACGAAGCCGGAGCGACGGCGGTGCAGGAGCTTGCCTTCACCATTGCGGACGGCAAGGAATATGCGAGCCGCGCGATGGCGACCGGGCTGGATATCGATGCCTTTGCGGGGCGTTTGAGCTTCTTCTTCGGCATCGGCATGAACTTCTTCATGGAGATCGCCAAGCTGCGCGCCGCGCGCACGCTGTGGTACAAGGTGATGGACGATCTGGGCGCGCAGGACGAACGCTCCAAGATGCTGCGCACCCATTGCCAGACCAGCGGCGTCAGCCTTCAGGAACAAGACCCTTACAACAACGTCATTCGCACTACGGTAGAGGCGATGGCGGCGGTGCTGGGCGGCACCCAGTCGCTGCACACCAACGCGCTCGATGAAGCCATCGCGCTCCCCACCGATTTCAGCGCCCGCATCGCGCGCAACACCCAGTTGGTGCTGCAAGAGGAAAGCGGCATCTGCAACGTCGTCGATCCGCTTGGCGGCTCGCACTATATCGAGGCGCTCACCGCCACGCTGGTAGCCGAGGCCGAGGCGATGATGGCCGATGTGGACGCGGCAGGCGGCATGACCGCCTATGTCGCGACCGGCGCGCCCAAGGCCGCGATTGAACGCGCGGCGGCGGAAAAGCAGACCCGCGTGGACAAGGGCGAGACGGTGATCGTCGGCGTCAACAAGTACCGCAAGGAGACCGAGGACGCGCTGGAGACCCTTGAGGTCGACAACCAGATGGTTCGCACCGGGCAAATTGCACGGTTGGCAAAAGTGCGCGAAGGGCGCGACGAGGCGGCGTGCAGGGCGGCTTTGGCGGCGCTGACGGCGGGTGCGCGGGTCAACCCTGCCACCCACCGCCAAGCGCTCCTGACCGGCCGCGACGAGCGTGACATTCCGCTGCCGCCCTCCAAACTCGCCGAGCTGGAAAAGCTGGCCGATGTGAACCTGCTTGCACTGGCAGTCGAAGCGGCGCGCCATGATGCGACTTTGGGAGAGATTTCCGCAGCGATGGAGGAGGTCTTCGGCCGCCACGATGCCACCCCTGCGCCGGTCAGCGGGGTCTATGCCAGCGCCTATGAATTCGACCGCCGCTGGGCGCAGGTGACGGACGGTGTCGAAGCCGTGGGCCGCCGCCTGGGCCGCAAGCCGAAGATCATGATCGCCAAGATGGGCCAGGACGGCCACGACCGCGGCGCGAATGTGATCGCCTCGGCGTTTTCGGATATGGGCTTCGATGTCGTCTCCGGCCCGTTGTTCCAGACGCCTGAGGAAAGCGCTGCGATGGCGCTGGAACACGATGTCGACGTGGTCGGCGCGTCGTCGCTAGCGGCGGGCCACAAGACGCTGATCCCCGAGCTGATCCGCCTGCTTCGCGAAGCCGGTCGCGGCGATATCAAGGTCACCGCAGGCGGCGTGATCCCCCCGCAGGATTATGACTATCTGCGCGAGGCGGGAGTGCAGGGGATCTACGGCCCGGGGAGCAACGTGGTGGAATGCGCGGCGGA
>JANQTR010000192.1 GCA_030731635.1 Erythrobacter sp.
TGCGGCCGCACGCGTGCCGCAAGATCCGAACATTGCCGCCACCCATATCGAAACGCTCGCCGGACTCGATTTTGCGCGCGAGGCCGCCGATATCGCAGCCGCCGCGCGTCGCCGCTTTCCGAACGAACCGCACTTCGCTCTGCTCGAAGCGATCCATGCCGGATCAGCAGGCGATGATGCACGCGCCGACGCGATCTTTGCCAGCCTTCAGGATCAGCGCCCGCTCCGGCTGCTGCACGAAGCCCGCCACCGGCTACGCAGACGCGATCCCGCTGCGGCCGAGCGCTTGCTTGCCAGTGCGCTGATCGCCGAACCATGGGACATTTCAGCCTGGGCGCTGCGCGGTATTGCCTGGCGGATGCTGGGCGACGACCGGGCTGCATGGCTGCACGAACAGGCTGAGCTGGTGCAGCTGCGGCCCTTGGCAGGCGATGCGGGTTTGATCGACGCTGCGATTGCAGCGCTGCGCAAAGTGCATGAAACGTCACCCATGCCGCTCGGCCAAAGCCTGCGCGGGGGAACGCAGACGCGCGGGATCCTGTTCCAACGGCGCGAAACGGTGCTGGCCGAACTGCACGGTGCAATCCGCGCGACGCTCGAGAACTATCGCGCAGCCTTGCCGCCGGGTGATGGTTCGCACCCCTTGCTGCGCCATCGCAGTGCGGCGTGGCAGCTGGCAGGCTCATGGTCGGTCAGGCTTACCGATGGCGGCGCAGGGGGCAGCGGTGACTACCACACGGCGCATATCCACCCGCAGGGGCTTGTTTCATCCGCGCTGTATCTGGTGGTACCTGATGCGGCGCATGATCCTGCAGCGCAGCGGGGCTGGCTCGAAATCGGACGTCCGCCTTCTGATCTCAGACTTGATCTCGAACCGCTGCGCGTAATCCAACCGCGCCCCGGCCACCTCGCACTGTTCCCCTCAACCCTCTACCACGGCACCACCCCATTTGGCGTGGAGAGCAATGGCATCACGGCCGAACGGCTCACCGTTGCATTCGATGTCGTGCCAAGCGGAGAAACATCATCATGAGCGACGCTGAGGCGTGGAAAGATTTCTGGGCCACCAACGCGCGGGGCCAACAGGGCGGCTGCCTGCCGCAGCGCTGGGCCGCGATCGAACAGGCCCAACGCGGCTGCTGGCACAGCTTCATTTCGGACTTACCGCAGGGCGCGGGCGTGCTTGATCTGGCGACAGGTGATGGGCGTGTGCTCGGCTGGATGCAGGCGGCGCGGCCTGATCTGGTCCTGACAGGGATCGACCTCGCCCCGGATTTGCCCACCCCGCCAGAGGGCACAACCACGCGCGGTGGGATTGGGATGGAAAACCTGCCATTCCAAAACAGCATGTTTGGGGTGGTCGTCAGCCAGTTCGGGTTTGAATATGGCGATGTCGTCAGCACCGCAGCCGAAATTGCGCGGGTGCTGGAGCCGGGGGGCAAGGTTGGCCTGATGGTGCACCGCGGCGATGGCCCGATCCTGGAGCACAACCTTGCGCGCCGGGCAGCGATTGACTGGGTTCTGACCGAACAACAGCTTTGCACCATATTGCGCACGGCTCTGCAATCGCCGGTTGGCGGCCCCCAAGCGGCAGCGCAGGTGGCGGGTGCCATCGGGCTGCTGGGTTCGCGCAAGTTTGGCGAGGACAGCCCAGCCTGGGAAATCCCAGAAGCGCTGCGCCGCGCCATCCTGATGGGTGCGGGCGCGGGCAACGATGCCATCTTCGGCGTGATAGCCGAAATCGAAGCGCGCGCCGGTAACGAGATCGGGCGGATCGCTTCGCTTGAACGGGCGTGCGGGGTGGCTGATGGACGCGATGGCATCATTGCCGCCTTTGCAGACCAAGGCCTGACGCCGCGTGATAGCCATGATGTGTGTGAGCCGTCGGGCCGCGCGCTGGCTACGTTCCTCACGTTTTCCTGAGTTAGCCCAATACTCGCCGCGCCGCCGCTAGGTTGCGGATGGCCTGTGTGTAACTGCTGATTAGGCAACGAAAAAGGGCGGCAGACCGAAGTCTGCCGCCCCCTTTTTCGTAAGCCAGAGGCTCGCGGTCGTTCTTAGAACGAGAACGCGATCGAGGCGAAGAAGTCCCGACCCAGCACGTCGAAGGTGCTCGGGAAGGTGTTGGCCTGTTCCTGGTTGTCGCCCAGCAGCAGGCTGTTGGGACGGTTGCTGACTTCGATACCATCGAAGGTCGGCGTACCCGGCAGGGTGTCGAAAAGGTTGTTGATCCCGAACGCCACGGTCACGTTTTCGCTCGCTTCGAACGCCAGGCTGATATCGATCAGATCATAGGCATTGATCCGCTCGACACCGTTAAATGCGGTGTAGTCGATTGTATCATCATCGTCCTGAACGCCCGACAGGTGGGTCCACGAAACCGAGGTGGTCAGCGGGCCATCGATCCAGGTGAAGCGCGATGCCCACTTGTACGATGCGATCGGCTGGCCGCAGGTGGTGCCGAAGCGACCTGCACACTGATCAACATCGGGAAGACCGTTCACCGGGGTGAAGTCGTTCTTGTCCGTCCAGGTGCCGTTGAAGTTCAGGTTGAACCGCGAGTCACCATCGGTCAGCAACGAGAACGGCAGCGAGGTGTTGTAGTTCACCTGAAGATCGATGCCGGACACTTCGAGCGACGAGGCATTGATGCCAGCCACCAGCGGCGGAGCATCGACTTCGATCGCACCGTCACTGTTACGGATGCCGACAAAAGGCTGACACAGCGGGCTGTTGATGTCCTGAGCGGTGCCGTAGCACAGATCAAGAAGACCCTGCAGACCACCACCAGCGATGCTGATGAAGTCTTCCACTTCGATGTTGAAGTAATCGGCCGTGATCGTCAGGCCGGGCACGAAGCTCGGCTGGAACACGACACCAGCAGTGTAGCTGGTTGACGTTTCTTCACCAAGGTTCGGGTTGCCGCCGAACAGCGCAGGGATCTGTGCATTGAGCTGCACGACCGCTGCGTTGCCGACGTTAGCAGCCGGAACGCCCGTTGCGATGCAGGTTGCAGCAGCACCGGGGTTGGCAGCGATGAATGCGGCGTTACCGCAAGGATCGGTTGCACCCGGGAAGCCGATGGCCTGACCGCCGAACAGTTCAGCAACGTTCGGTGCGCGCACCGCCCGCTGATACTGACCGCGGAACGTCACGCCATCAACCGGTGCGAACTGCACGCCGCCGGCATAGGTGAACACGGTGCCAACGTTTTCCAACGAATAGTCGGAATAGCGGGCTGCGCCGTTGACCGTCAGGCTAAGGCCGCCATCGGTTTCGATGATCGGAACGATCAACTCGCCGAAGATTTCCTTCACGTTGTAGGCACCTTCGGTTGCGTCACCGGCGTTGAAGCCGATCACGTCACCCGAAGACAGGGCGGTATCAGGAATGAACTGCGCAGCGACGCGGCGGTATTCCGCACCGACAGCGAAGCCGATATCATCGCCGCCAAAGCCAAGGTTGCCAAGGAAGCCGGAGACCGAGCCCGAAGCCACCTGAACGGTCGAAATATCGCCATTCTGCGCCTGGATGCTGATCGCATCAACCTGTTCCTGGGTCAGGGTGTTGAACCCAAAGATATTGATCGGCGTACCCGTGCCGTCAAGACCTGCCTGGAACGCTGAACGCGAGATGTTCCCGGCCTGCACGTTCGCATTGCGGGTGCGGGCATAGGAATAATAGGCATCGTAGTTGATGTTGTCGGTGATTTCACCGGTCACACCGCCCAGCACGCGGAAAGCATTACGCTCATCCAACGAATTGCGCGAACCGGTTTCTTCGACACGGCGTTGGATGAAAGTACTCACGACCCCCGGGGCCGCGCCGGCGAGCGGCGACAGACCGGCCGCGAGACGGGCATTGTTGGCAGCGGTCTCGCGCAGGTCGAGGGTCTGCAGCTCGGCAATAACCGCCGGGCTGAGGAACGGCGAAACGGTGGCAATGTCGACGTTGAACGTGCCAGTCACCGGGGTAGGCGCTAGCTCGGTCGCAACCCGGTTGTTGACATAGGTCACTTCGGTGTAGGCGCGATGCCCGTCACTGAATTCGTAATCAGCATAGCCGCCGAGCAAGTAACGCTCCTGCGGGATCTGCAGATAGTTGACCGGAGCGTAGTTGTACGTATCGCCAGCGCGCGGACGAGCCACTCCTGGCTGGTCAAAGATCCCATCGTCGATGGTGAGACCCGAACCCAGAGGGAATACAGTGCCAGCGACCGTCGTCGAACCCGGAGCATTGAACCGCGTGGTAGGCAGGGTCGAAGAACCGAACTGCTGGAGCGGAACGCCAAAGCTTTCGCCGCCCAGTGCGAAGTTCGAGAACGCACGGTCGCCCTGGAAGATTTCTTCACGGTTGAAATATTCACCGTAGACGGTCGCGCTACCGCGGCCATCGTCGAAGCTGGTGCCGATCGCGCCATAGGTCTGATAGCGCGCGCCATCGCCGCGCTCTGTCAGCGAGTACTGGCCGCCCAGTTCAAGGCCTTCGACCTTCTTGAGACGGAAGTTGACAACACCAGCAAGCGCGTCCGAACCGTAAACGGCCGAGGCACCACCGGTCACAACGTCGACCGATTCAATCAGGAAGTTGGGAATGGTGTTAAGATCGACGACCTGCGAGGTGTCGAACGAAACCCAGCGACGACCATTGACGAGCACGAGGGTGCGGGTCGAGCCGAGGCCACGCAGGTTCAGCGTCGAAGCGCCGGTACCCGGGTTGTTCGAGAACGCGGTAGTGCCCGGAATAACCTGCGGCAGCGTGTTCAGTACGTTTTCAACGTTGACCGTGCCCGAGAGCTTGAACTCTTCGGCGCCGACTACGGCAACCGGAGCGGCGGTTTCAACGTTGCGCTGCTGAATGCGCGAGCCGGTGACGACGATGAAGTTTTCGTTTGCCGGAGTTTCAGCGGTTGTGACGGTTTCGGCGTCCTGCGCGTAAGCAGGTGCCGCAATCATGGCACCGGCCATGATGGTGCCCGCGAGGAGCGAAGCCTTGTTGAAGCGGTTCATTCTAGTCCCCTTGATGCTAACGCGCCGATTGGGCGCGCGCGGTCCAAAGTCACGGGCGGTTGCCCGGATGATGCGCCTCTATGACATTCGCGACACTCGGCGCAATCGCAGCCGATTGCGGCGCGTGCAGTTGCGACCCAACTGTGGCATTCGGGCGACAGTACCCCCGCGGGAAGGCTTTATCTTCGGCGGAATTGGCAATATTGGTGATATCAACCCCGGTTTGGTCAAACATTTTTAACGACCTTCTATCCTCCGGGCTGGGAGACGGCGAAATGATTTTCAATAGAATTGCGTTCCGGCATGCGCGATTGATCGGACTTGGCGGCTTGATGGGCGCGGGACTCATCGCCGGCACTGTGGCTCAATCACAACCAGCCAGCCCCGCGCCGCCGGTCGATTATGTTGACGAGCTCAAATCATGCCGCGCGATTGCCGACGAAGCCGCTCGGCTGGCCTGTTATGATGCCAAGGTATCCACCATCGTCGCCGCCAGCGACGCGGGCGATGTGACGATTGTCGACCGCGAGGACATTACCCGCACTCGGCGACAATTGTTTGGCTTTACGGTGCCCGACATCGGCATATTCAAGGACGACAGCCAGGACAAAGAAGCTGCCGAGCTGCTTGACACCACAATCACCGGCGCCCGGCGGGTGAGCGCCAAGACCTGGCGCTTTACCACGGCCGAAGGCGCGGTATGGGAAATCAACAACGCCCCGGCCCGGCTGGCTTCGATCAAGGCTGGTGAACCGGTGCAGTTCAAGAAGGCGTCGCTCGGCTTCTATTTCATTCGCATCAACGGGCAGCTTGGGGTGAAGGGCAAGCGGGTCCAATAACCGGCTGCGGCGACCGATCAGGCGCTACCAACGAAAACGGCCCGGCTATCGCTAGCCGGGCCGTTTTGCGTTATGATACCTGCCAATTACAACCCGCCGGGGCCGCAATCATTGGCGAGATAATCGAGCATCTTGGTGTAGAACTGCTGTTGGTGCCTGTACATTAGGGTGTTTGAGAAGTGGTCGGCGCCTTCCAGCGTCAGGAATTCACCCGTCTTGCCTGCAGCCTCAAACTTCTTCTGATAGTCTTTCATGTGGTAATACAGCACACGCCGATCGTTTTCGCCGTGGACCATCAGCAGCGGAATATTGACTTTGGCGACTTCATTGATCGGGTTGATCCCGATCGTGCCGCGCCGCTTTGACCATTCATCCAGCGCCTTCAACGACGTGTCGCGTCGGCCAAAATATTGCTTTTCGGCATCGGCCACTGCGGCCCCGGCAATGGCGCACTGGTAGATGTTGTTGTCACGACTTGCAGCAACCAGCGCTGCATAACCGCCATAGGACCAACCGAACATCGCCATCCGGTTGCGGTCAGCCATGCCCTGCTCAACCAGCCACAAGGCGCCGTCGTCCTTGTCATCCTGCATCTTGCCGCCGTGTTCACCGTAAGCGGAATCGAAGTGATCCTGGCCCCAGCCCACCGACATCCGGTACTGCGGCTGCAACACCATGTAACCGGCGTTGGCGAGCAGCTGACCCCATTCGTCGTATGTGATGATCTCGTTCACCTGCGGGCCGCCATGCGGAAGCACGATCAGCGGGAACGGGCCTTTGCCCTTGGGCGTGGTAACGTAAGCCGGAATAATCCGCCCATCACGCGCAGGATAACGCACATAGTTCACATCGGCCAGTTGTTCTGGGTTAAGCAGCGGGTTGCGGCTGCCCAGCTTGGC
Organism: Erythrobacter sp.; assembly: GCA_030731635.1. GTDB lineage: Bacteria > Pseudomonadota > Alphaproteobacteria > Sphingomonadales > Sphingomonadaceae > Erythrobacter. The sequence continues at coordinate 6,748 of JANQTR010000192.1, forward strand.
CAGCTTGCCGTCCTTGACCAACCAGAACGAGCCTGGATCGTGCGGGCCGGTGTTTTGCACGATCATCGTGCTGCCATCGAGCGAGCGGCTGCTGATTCCGACGCTGTGGGCGTAAGGGATCTGCTGCTCCAAAGCTTCGTAAAGCGCTTTTTCCTCGTCATCGAACCAATAGCGTTCGCGCTTGGCGCCTGAATAGCGCGCAGCGACCAGCTTATCGTTACCCGGGATCGAATGGAGCTGGATGCCCATCACGTCGGCATCTTCGGCCTGAAACAGCTTCTTGCCGACCTTACCGGTGGTGAAGTCGAATTCGTAGAGGCCAGCCTTGTCCTCACCTTCGGGATTGTCGATCAGGTAGCCGATATTGGGATTTTCCGGATCGAACCCGGCAATCCCCTGGAACCCGCCAAGGATGCGGTAAAGATTCTTGGGATCGTTGAGGTCGAATTCCTGAAACTTCTTCCATTCACCGTCGCCCGGCAAGCGATAATAGGACGCCACCGTGCCTGCATCGCGATCCTGCACCTGGGTGAAGCGCGGGTTGCCTTCGTTATCCCAGCGATCGACAAAGGGGAATTTGCCCCCGCCGCGCAGCACCAATGAACGCGCGCCAGTTTTCAGGTTGAATTTGAAATAAGACCGCGGACGGAACGCCGCGAAGGGATCAACCCCAGTGCCATCGCCCACAGTCGTCCCGGTGCTGACCAACACGTTGTCGGGATCATTGGGCAGCAGGTTGACGATGCCGAAATTGCCATCGACATTGGCGAACTTGTTGGCTGCAAGGCTGTAGGAGTAGGTGCGGTAATCGCGCACATCTTCTTCGGGGCCCTTCACCGTCCTGCGGTTGACCTGCCAGGCTGTGCCGAAAATGGCGTCGTTGCTGACCCACTGCGCGCTGATGATTTCCATCGGATCAGCGGCAAGCCGCCGCAGTGGCTTTGACAGATCGTCGGTCTTGTAGATTTCAAGAATGTATTCGCCTTCGCGGCTTTCGACCTTGTGGACCAACACGTGCTTGCCATCGGGCGAAATCTGCACCTGATCAACCACATCGCGCAGCGCCCAGACATCAATCGGAACGGTGCCTTGCGCATGGCTCGGGGTCGGGCCTGCGATGCTCAGCCCAAGAACGGAAACTCCGGCCATCGCGGCCATCAGGGTCGATTTGATAAGCTTCATGATTCCAGCTCTTCCCAATTGCAGTTGGGCCAAGTGCGATTCAGCCCGAGTATGTACCAAACGAACGTGCTTGACCATTAAACGAAAAATGCGGCCTCCCGGCAAGTGCCGAAAGGCCGCATTGTCTCTGGCTCGTTCAAGCCATGCTTCGATTAGAAGCGATAGAGCAGCTGCGCGAAGAACTCGCGGCCGTCGAGGTTGTAACCGTTACCGATCGCAGCATTCCCGACTGCCAGAACTTCGCTGCTGTCCACCAGCGGGGGGGCTGTGTCGAAGATGTTGGTAACACCTGCGATAATGCGGAAGCTGCCGTTGTCCCAGCGGACCGAAGCGGTGTGCTCGAAATACTCATTCGAGAAACCGACGTCGCGGCAGAAGACCCCATCACCGGGGACGATGCCATCCGGAACGAAGACGCCGCCAACGACTGCGCCCGAGCCGTTGCCGAGGCAGGTGTTGCCCACTACGCCGGTCGGCAGGCCGTCTGGCCCACGACCGAAGGCATCCGACAACACATCGACCCCCAGCGGATCCTGATCGACGTCGCTGATATAACGGGTCTGCCAGGTGAGCAGGAAGTCGTCATAACGAACATTGAACGTTGCACGTCCGATCCAGCTCGGGAAACCGAATTCCCCGGCAAAGTCCTCGGTGTCCGAGTTGCCGTTGTCATCCACATCCGTGGTTGAACGTTCGATCAAGTGGTTCGCTGTCAGGTTGAGCGACAGATCGAATTCCTCACCACCGATCATCACCGGATACCCGAAGGTGGTGTTGATATCGATCCCGCGCACCGATTCCTGGGCACGGTTGAGGAAGCCGCCGTTGACGGTCGTGATCAGGAAGCGCGATGCGATCTGATCGCTGGTTACGATACGATCACAGAACGGGCTGCGGGTATCATCTTCGCGAGCGAAGCAGTCATTGACGATGAACTGGCCGCTCGGCTCGATGATCGAGTCCTTCAACTTGATGTCGTAATAGTTGAAGTTGAAGGCAAATTCGAAACCGCTCGCCCAATCTTCCTCGAACGCGAAGCCCGTGGTGATCGACCGCGAGGTTTCCGGTTGGATGTCAAGGCTGCCGCCGGTGAAGATCTGAGTGCTGGACACCTGAATGGTGTTCAACCCGTTCTGATCAATACCAACGCTGAACGGATCACGACCTTCACGCTGGCAATTGCGGATGACCGCTGGATCACGATCATCGCTTTCCGGCACATACAACCCGGTCCCGGCGTTGAACGCCACGGTTGGCACCGCGCAGGGATCGAAGATGTTACCGAAGCCCGACTGGTTGAACAGGAAGTTCTCACGCAGGTTAGGAGCGCGGAACGAGGTGCCGTAGCTGAACTTCAGAAGCAGCGGAGACACCGGACGCCAGCCGCCCTTCAAAGAGAAGGTGCCGTTGGTGCCGTAGAACTCTTCGTCGGTGATACGACCAGCAAGGTTGACCGTCAGCTCCTCAACCAGCGTCTTGCCAGCCTGAAGCGGAAGGTCGATTTCGCCGTAGACTTCACGGATCCACTTGGAGCCATTGGCGCCGCCGTCAGCGAAGAAGCCCCAGAACAGGCCATTCGAAGCGACAAAGCCGGGCTGCGAGTCAATCGAGTCTTCGCGCCATTCACCGCCGAGCACCACGCCCACCGGGCCAGCAGGAAGTTCGAACAGGTCACCGGTCACGTAGGCCGAGAGCAACTTCTGTTCGTACACCGTGTCAAAGTCACGCTCACCAAACAGGTAATCGCGCTCTGCCTGCGTGGCGAAATCGCCGATCAGGCCTTGGTAGAGCGAAGGCGCGAACAGGTTAACCGGCACACAGCCCGTCAGGATGTCCGGAGCAGCGAGGCCCGGGTTACGCAGCCCGGCAATGTCGCACGCGCCGCCAGCGAGCAGCGGGTTGTTTGCTGCCTGGCTGATGTAGTCATCGGCAATGCCGTCGCCATCATTGTCAACCACACCGTCGCCGTTGAAATCGCCGGTCGGGTCAATCCCGAGTGCCAGCGCCAAACGGTCTTCGCGGATGCCCCGACGAACGACTTTACCGACCGAACGCGAATAGACGCCCGATGCTTCAAAGGTCCAGCTTGAGCCGATGAACGGAAGGTCGCCCCGCACGCCCAGCACGCCGCGATACTGCTCTTGCGTGACATCAACGTTGTTACGATCACCGCGCACCAGCGGGATCGGCCGAACTGCCAGCGACTGGCCGGTCGACAGGATACCGGCGCGGCCGAAATTCGGCTGACCCGGAAGGATCTGCTGGAAATTGTTGTCGATGTCACGGCAGTTCACACCATTGGGCTGACCAAGGTTACAAGGGTTGAACGGGTTATTCGCCGGCACCCAAGGGAAGAACTGCGGTGTGCCACTGTTAGGTACGGACACGTCGCTACGGCTGTAGCTAGCTTCGAAGAACGGGGTGATGTTGGCTTCACCCGGGAAGACATACTCACCGTAGGCAAAAACGTTATAAACGTCCTGCTGCGGGATGAAGGTCTGACCCGGTTCAGCGCCGTTCTGGCTGAAGTTGAAGAAATCAATATCCTGAAACCCATCGCCATTGGCATCAATCGGCGTCAGGAAAGCGTTGGTGGTGTCCGAGAAGCCCGGAACACCGGTGTTACCGGCGATCGGCTGACCATTCAGGGTGCGGCCAAACTGACGCGGATCGAAGTAGACGTCGCCCAGACGTGTGCCGGGAGGACCCGAGAGCTGGACACGGCCCGCGACGCGCTGAAACTTACACTCTTGAACCAGCGTGCCGATTTGGCCGTTGCTGCGGCTCAGCGCGATCGCGTTGGTCGCCTGGTCGTTGTTCAGAATGTTGCCATTCTGATCGATTTCATAGTGCTGGTCGCAGCCCGCCAGGAAGTCACGGTCCGAAAGCAGAATTTCGTCAGTCCGGCGCCATTCCCCACCGATCCCGAACACAGCCCGGTCAGTGTTGATACCCCATGCCGCGCTGACGGTGAAGTCATCGCCGCCGCCGCGCGGGTTGACGTTCCCGTTGGCCTGCAGTTCAAGACCGTCAAAATCCTTGCGCAGAATAACGTTGACCACACCGGCCACGGCGTCCGAACCATAGACGGAGGATGCACCGTCGGTCAGAATGTCAAAGCGATCAACCAGCGTAGCTGGGATGAGGTTGATCGACGGGTTGGACGGAGCACCTTCAACGCCCGAGGGCGAAAGGCGGCGGCCGTTGACGAGCAGCAGGTTGCGGTTGGCACCAAGGCCGCGCAAGTTGAGCGTCTGCGAACCCGGGCCGTTATCCAGCACGAAGCCCTGGAAGGTCGCATCGATCTGCTGACCGGCAGCAGCTTCCGAACGCTGCAGGATCTGCGACGGGTCGAATGCACCCAGCGCCTGCTGGTTCTCAGTCGAAATGATCTGAAGCGGCGAAATCGAGCTGTAAGTGTCGCGCACAATGCGCGAGCCTGTCACCGTGATGTTGCCAGCGGCCGCGGGGCGATCTTCAGCATCGGTCGTAACGTCGACCTGCTCTTCTTCCTGAGGCTCATCAGCAGCGTCCTGCGCGAACACAGGAACAGCGGCGACAAACGCAATTGCCGACGCCGAAAACGCCAACGACTTGATCGAATTGCTATGAAATTTTTTCATGATCACTCCAGTTGCCCGAACCGGAGAAAACATCGCAACCAAGCAAGCGCACGCCACAAAATTGCCCCATGTGGCGGGCACCCAATTGGTTAGTTGCTGACCTGTTTCCCCGTAGTGACCTGTTAGTGCAATAGCGACAGATTGATGTCAAAGCGCCCTGCGGCGCCCCCGCACTTTTCCCGCCGGTGTTGCGTTAATCCCACATTCAGCCACCGCGACAGCCCAGCCTCGCAATATTATTCCTTTGTGACTTTGCAGATGCGCAATCAAAGGGCCGCCTTCGCGCAACAAACTGCCGCACTTATCAGATCGTACGAACCAAGGTTACAATATTACACTCGCTCGCAAGCTGCGCAGCACGAGCGCTTTCAGCGAATCGCCATGGTCAAAGCGCCGTCGCCTTCGTCGATGGCCAGCGTTGCGCCATCGGGCAGCTTGCCCTCCAGCAGCATCTCGGCCAGCGGGTCTTGCAGATAGCGTTGCACCGCGCGTTTCAGCGGTCTTGCGCCATAGACCGGATCATACCCCACCCGGCCAAGCCAGCGTAGCGCGGCCTCGGTCAGGTCAATCGTGATCTTGCGGTCGGCCAGCAGCTTCTGCACTCGTCCGACCTGGATCGCGACAATCGGGGCCATGTGTTCCTGCCCAAGCCGGTGGAACAGGATGATCTCGTCCAGCCGATT
>JANQTR010000193.1 GCA_030731635.1 Erythrobacter sp.
TGCCTTTCGCCCGGTCAACCATCGCCTGTAGCTTGGCAGTGGTGGCGGCCATGTCAGGATCGCTGGAGACGCACAGCAGGTTCCGCGCGCCCAATTCTGCCGCAATGTCGACCAGCTCGCACAGCCACGGATCGGGCGCGCCGGGCATGATCCATGCGACTTCAAGGTCGAGCAGATCAACCCGTGCGTCCCGTGCTTGCTTGCGGATCGCCCGGGTGGTGGCAGGCGTCCACGTTTCCCGTTCGGCCCACATCCCGCCAAAGTCGAAATCGCACGCAGCGGCACATTCGATCAGCTGCGCAGGCGTTGCTTCTGGCATGACCCCAGCGGCGAGCGAGATCAGGCGCCGCGTCATGCCTTGGGGCTCACAGCGTCTGTCCGTCGTCGAGCACGAAGTCGGTGCCGGTCACAAACTCGGACGCGTCCGAACACAGGAACAGCACCATCGCATCCAGCCCTTCCTCACCCATCAGCCGCCGCTTAGGGAAGCGGGCGATCTGTTTCTTGCCGGCCTCGGTATCGAACCACGCATCATTGATCGCGGTGCGGATATAGCCGGGCGAGATGGTGTTGACGCAAATCCCCGCCCGCGCCCATTCGCGCGCCATGCTGCGCGCGGCCTGTACCACGCCCGCCTTGGACGCGGCATAGGCGACGAGACCAGGGGATGGTTCAAACGCGGTGATCGACGCGACCAGCACGATCCGGCCATTGGTCACGCCGTGCGCCATCATCCGCTTTGCGCCTTCGCGCGCGGTCAGGATCGCGCCTTTGAGGTTGATCGCGAGTGTGTGTTCGATCTCCTCTTCGGAAATGGTGGTCGCCATGCCCGCACCGTCCACCCCGGCATTGGCGATCACCGTATCAACCGGGCCGAACGCTGCTTCGGCTGCATCGAACCCGGCGATGATGTCCGCCTCGCGCGCGACGTCCATCTGCACAGCGCAGGCATTGGCGCCAATCCGATCAGCGATGTCCTCCAGCCGGTCGATCCGCCGCGCGCCCAACGCCACCTTTGCACCGCTGACCGCAAGAATCCGGCCAAAGCGAGTGCCAAGACCCGATGACGCCCCGGTGATGAGCGCGGTGCGCCCGGTGAGTTCAAACGAAAAGCCCATGGCCGTTACTTAACCGCGGGCAGTTCCCCGTCGATATATTTCTTCAACGTGGTCTGGAAATGCCGCACCCGGCTGTCCTGATAATGGCCCAGCTCCATCAGGCCTTCCTTCATGCTCTTCATCCCTTCCTGCACGAAGGGGAGGTTGGCCATGTCCTGATCGAATACATTGGCGAGCTGCGGGCCCATAATGTCGTTGGCCCAGGCAAACGGCTCATCATCGGGGATATAGGTTGGCGCGACCGCGCGCGGGCGGTCCTGGCCCTTGGGCGTGGGGAACAGCAGGCGGATTTCCATGATGCACCAATCCGCCGTGTCACCCGGTAGCCAGCGATAGACCAGCGTCGGCAGGAACCCGATCCACGGCGAGAAATTCGGAAAGATATTGTAGGTGAAATTGTCGAGAATTTCCGTGTCCGACGCGTCAGAATAGTCATAGCCATAATTCTCGGCAAAGCCCTTGCGCCCGGCATCAGCCAGAATTTTGCGTGCGCCCAAGGGGTTGGCGGCGTCATACCCTTCGGCAGGCTCCTCACTGGCGTTGAAGCGCCGGTTGGTCGCGGCATCGGCCCCGCCCGAAAATTCGTTCATTTTTTCGAGCACATAGTCCGAATTCTTGCCCTTCATATGCGGGCTGAGCACGCCTGATGGCGTGATCGCGCGGTTGAAGTGATCGCCGATCAGATCATACCGCGTGTTGGCATCGCCAAGGAATGCGAGCAGTTGCGGGTGGGTGGTGACGGAATGCCACGCTTCCATGAAAGCCTCAGCGGTCGCCTTCCAGTTGGCCGGAATCTTCTTCTGCACCCACATCCCGGTGTAGCGGTTTTGGAAATCATATTTCTCATAATGCGATGCTGCCGGGCCAAGCCAGGTCTTGAAATCGGGCAGACTGTGGTTCTCGGTCAGCATGACGAAGCCCTGCCACAGTTCGACGCGGGCTTCGGGCAGGGTCATGTCCTTGCCTTCGAGGTGCTTGAAATCCCACGCGCAGGGGATTTCCTTCAAGCTGCCATCATTGCGCCAGGTAAAGCCGTGGAACGGGCAGCGCAATTGCACCGATGGGCCGCTTTCGGTGCGCAGTTTGCGCCCGCGGTGGAGGCAGGCGTTGTAGAACGCGCGCACGCCGCCATCTTTCTGGCGGATCAACAGGAAGCTTTTGCCTGCGATGTCGAACACCACTGAATCGCCCACATCGGGCATTTCATCCTCGCGCGCGGCGAACAGCCACACGTTGGGCCACATCTTTTCGCGTTCGGCCTGCGCGAATTCCTCGGAAATATAAGGTGCGACCGATAGCGGCTCATCGCCCATTTCGATGGTCGATTCTTCGAACAGGTAGTCGGGCGGACGGCGCGAATCGCCATTGAGCATGTCGGTATAGCTGATCCCCGGGCAGCGATCGCCGCGTGCAATATCCTTGATCTCGTTCATCGGAGCCGTCCGTCCTCGCACTTTGCGCAGTATTGTCCGACGTGAATATCACACAGGTTCGCGCCGTGGTCACCCTAGCGGATTGGAGAGGAATATGGCCCTACCTGGATCAATTGCCGCCTTGGGCGACATCATGCAGCTGGCTTTCGTGCCTGAGGACTTTGACGCGGCAGTAACGCATTGGACCCAGGTGATGGGCGTCGGGCCGTTCTTCATCATCGAGGGCATTCACCTTGATGGGATGAAATATCGCGGCGTGCCGACCGATGCGGTGTTTGATCTCGCGCTGGCATATTGGGGCGATATCCAGATCGAATTGATCCGCCCGCGCGATGATCACCCCTCAATCTATCGCGGTGAGTATGGTTCGACCGGTAACGGGCTGCACCATGTGTGCATTCTGGTCGACGATATTGAGGAGGCCTATCGCGTCTGCGCTGATGCGGGGGCCGAGGTCGTGATCGAAGGCACATTTGGCACCAGCCGGGTGATCTATGTCGATCCGGGCACAGGACCGGGCGGTCTTGTGGAAATCCTCCAGCAGGCGAAAGACGGCCCGGATCTATTCGGGATGATCAAGGCGGCGGGTGTGGGCTGGGATGGGTCGGAGCCGCTGCGGAAGCTGGGTTAGGAGTCTTCGTTTTCCGCACGCCATCCAGCGCGCAAAATCCTCACTCATGCGACCTGAAGGCCGCGTCGCTGCGGGCGGCCGGTCGGCCTTGCGACGCCTACGGCGCCGAACCAGCGCTCCCTATCAACGACGCACTGAAATCGGTCGCACAGCGACCGCGAGCGCACGCGCGCGAACCGCAGGTGCTCGATCCCGCAGGGATCGAAACAGTACCGAGGACGAAGGCGCGGAGGCGCCTTCGCAACTAATCAGACGCCCCCAGATAACCCAACTGCCCCGCCTTGAAGATCGTCTGCGCGCGATTGACGCTGTCGAGCTTTTCGCCTGCACGGTGGATGTGATAGCGGATCGTGGCGTGCGACCGATCAAGTATCATACTGATTTCCTTGTCGGTCTTACCAATCGCAGCCCAGCGCAAGCATTCGACCTCACGCTTGGACAACACGCAATCCGACGGGATCCGCCGCTTGGTACGGATAGCCTGCACGTAGCCTGCAACAAAGCGGCGCGTGACCATCGCAAACAGCGCGCCGTTTTCGGCGAATTCGGCCGAAAGGTCTTCCTTGTCGCGGTCCATGCTGATGAAGCTGCTGGCTGAAATCTGACCGAACGGCAGGTGCACCGGCACCACAATCGCCGCTTTGCACAGCGCGCGCTTTTCAAAATCGGTCAGGTCGATTTCGGCCAGATAGTGGTTGCGCCAGCGGGTGTTGAAGCCGTTGCGGTTGGCCCAGAACGGTTCGCTTTCATAGCGGCACGCGCGCGGCAGCGGCGAATGCAGCGCAAGACGGTGATCTTCCCACCAGCGCGCGCCATCATCCAACCAGCGGAAGATATCGGCGTTGAGGATCGTCCCATCGGCATCAACCATCGGTTCTTTTGACGAAATATCGTCGCAAACCGCGATCTGCATTCCGCGTTCCTGCGCAATCCGGGCGAGGTTCACCGCCGCATCATGAATGTCTTCAGGACAGGTGATCGTGACCGATTCCAGCAAGAGCTCCAGCGATTCGCGACCTTGCGGCGTGCGCAATTCGACAACATTGGTAGCCATTTTGGGGCTTTGCTCCTCTCATTGTTCTCCGAATCAGGAGACTAACGCAATTTTTCGGAATGTCCTCATTATTTACGTAGGGGAAACCGTTGCGCACGAGGGCTAGCGAAAGTGGTAGAGGAGAATGGCGCGCATGACCTTTCAAGATGCGAATTTCGGGACGGTCTTGAAGGCATTGGCAGGCGCGATCCCATCCGATCGGCCCGCATTGATCCACGGCACGCGGGTCATCAACTGGGGTGCGCTTGACGCCATCACCGATCGGATTGCCGCTGGCCTTACCGCGCGCGGGCTGAAACCCGGCGATATTGCCGGTCAGATGCTGCGCAACACGCCCGATTATCTGCTGGCCTATTTCGGTTGCGTGAAGGCGGGCGTGGTGCCGGTCAATGTGAACTACCAATACAAGGCACGCGAATTGGCGGATATTTTTACCCGCTTTGGCCTGAGAGCACTGTTCACCGAAAGCGATTTTGCCGCTGCTGCGCGCGATGCGATGCCGCAAGACGCGCTGACGGTGGATGTCGGTAGTGATGATTGGGAGGGGCTGTGCGACGCGGATCTGCCCGCTGGCTTTACCATCCATGATGATCCCGGCGCACTGTTCCTCACCGCTACCGGCGGTACCACCGGGATGCCCAAAGCGGTGATGTGGCCCATGAACGCAGCGTGGGGCGCGTTCAGTATCGGGGTTTGGCAGCGCGGGCCCGGCGCAGCGCCGTTTGTTTCGACATCGCTTAGCGATCAGATGGCAGAAGCGGTCAAAAATGGCCCTGACAACCCAGCCAGCAATTCGCCGATGCTGCTGCTCAGCCCGCTGATGCACGGTGCGGGGCAGTTCACTGCGGTGATTCACCTCCTGAAAGGCGGCACCTTGGCGCTGCTCCCGGCAGACAGGTTTGATGCCGATCTGACGCTGGATGAAGTGGACCGGATCGGCGCGCGCGGCATTTTCATCGTCGGCGATGCATTTGCCCTGCCGCTTGCCGACCGTCTGGATGCGCGTGGTGATGGCGGAAAGGTACTGGCATCTCTGCGCACCATCACATCTTCCGGCGCGGTGTTCTCTCCGGTGCTGAAACAGCGGCTGATCGCGCATCATCCCTCGCTGATGATCATTGACGCGCTGGGATCGTCGGAAAGCTCGGGCACAGCGATCGTCATCACCACGGCGGCAGGATCAAGCGGGGGCGGCAAGTTTCAGGCGCTGCCAGGACGCGAAACCAAGCTGTTTGACGAACACCTCATGGAAATCGCGCGCGATAGCGATGAGGTCGGTATCGTCGCACGCACCGGGCCTTTGCCGCTGGGTTATCTTGGCGAGGATGAGAAAAACCGTCAGACCTTCCCGGTGATCGGTGGCCAGCGCTGGCTGATGACCGGCGACCGCGCGCGCTGGACGGCGGACGGGGGCTTAGAATTCATCGGCCGTGACAATATGTGCATCAACACCGGCGGCGAAAAGGTGTTTCCCGAAGAGGTCGAAGCAGTGCTGCAGGATCACCCGGCAGTACATGATGCGCGGGTGGTGAGCCTGCCCGATCCGCGCTTTGGCCGCAAAGTGGTCGCGGTGGTGCAGCCAACCGATCAGGCGCAGGATGATTTGCAAGCTGTGCTTGATGCCCATGCGCGCGCGGGGCTTGCGGGCTACAAGATCCCACGTCTGTATCTGTTCACTGACACGTCGCTGCGGCTCAATAATGGCAAGCCCGATTACAAGACCGCGCAACGCCTTGCCGACGGGATTAACGCGGCATAGCGCCGCGCGCGCTCTGCCTCGCCGCCTCGCTCAATCGCCGATCATGTCGCCCGGGGTGTCTTCATGCGGGGCTTCGTAGGTGGCCCAGCCGCTGCCAGAGGGCGGCGGCAAGGGTACGCCCGCGACGCTGGCGGGTTCGTTGGGCTCTGCCAGATGCAGGCGGTGCAAATGCACCTTGGCAATCAGGTTGGCGCTGATCGGAGCGGTGATGAACAGGAACACCGACACCAGCAATTCGTGCGTCGTCCATTCGCCCTTCACCAGCTGAAAATAGGCGACCGAGCCGACCAGCAACGCGCCCAGCCCCAGCGTGGTGGCCTTTGTCGGGCTGTGCAGCCGCTCCATCAGCGATGGCAGACGCACCATCCCCCAACTGCCGATCAGCGCAAACACGCTGCCCAGCACAATCAGCGCGGCGACCAGCGCGTCGGCCAAGGGCACCCCGCCGATCATTCGATGATGTCTCCGCGCAAACAGAACTTGGCATAGGCAGCCGTGCCGACAAACCCGACCATCGCCAATAGCAGCGCCGCTTGAAACGCGATGCCGCTGCCGCCTGCGATCCCGGTCAGCACGATCAGGCCGATCACATTGATCACCATCGTATCCAGCGCAAGGATCCGGTCAGCCGTGCCCGGCCCTTTGAACAGGCGCACCAAGTTGAACGCCAAGGCAAGCCCAAGCGCAGCAAAACCAAAACCAAGGGCCCAGAACAGCACAGGAGACATCATACGAAGATCCTCATCAGCCGCGCCTCATACCGCGCCTTGATCTTGCGCACTTCGGCAGGCGGATCGGGGGCGTGGAGGGCGTGAACCAGCAGATATTTACCGCAGGCGGAAATGTCACTCGACAGCGTGCCAGGGGTGAGGCTGATTGTGCCTGCGAACACGGTGATCGCCTCAGGCGTGCGCAGTTCGAGCGGGATGGTCAGCCATGCGGGGCGAAGCGCATGGTTGGGCTTGAACAGGATGATTGCGGCGACCTCAAAATTGGCAACGACAATGTCCCACAGCACCACGCCAAGATAAGCGGGCACCAACGCAAAGCGCACCTTGGGTCGCCCCAGCCACCACGGCGCGGTGAACAGCGGCACGCTTACCCCGACCACGAGGCCAAGGAACAGCGTGCCAAAGCTGAGATCATTGACCATCACAATCCACATGATGACCAGCAGCACACTAAGGCCGGGGTGCGGCAACAGCCGGTTCATTGTGCACCCTCCGCCAGCACCGCGCGCGCGCTTTGCGCCGGGTCAAGCACCTGCGCGGCGGCGGCATTGGCATAGGCGCTGGCCCAGCCTGCCCCGGCCGACAGCATCGCAAGCAGCGCCAACGCGATCACTGGCGCGGCCCAATCGGCACGGGTGGCGGCGGGCTTGGCCGGGTCGGCTTCGTCAGCTCGCTTCCAGAATACCGCGCTTCCCGTCCGGGCAAAGCCAATCACGCCGATCAGGGTAGTGCTCAGGATCACCCCCCACGCCCAGCCCCAATCGGGCAGCGCCGCCACCGATTTCAGGATCAGCAGCTTGCCGATAAAGCCCGACAGTGGCGGCAGCCCGGTGGTCGCAATCGCCGCGGCCATGAACATCAGCCCCACCATACTGCGGCCAGCAAAGGCAGGACCGGGGCTGGCGTTACCGGCAAAGGCCCCACGTCGCCGCGCGGCAACGTCCGCCACCAGAAACAGCGCCGCTGCCGCAAGGGTTGAATGGACCAGATAATACAGCGCAGCGCCAAGGCTATCGGGGGTCCAGCCTGCCACCGCGATCAGCAGCGTGCCGGTTGATCCGATCACGGCATAGGCGGCCTGTTCAGACAGGTTGCGGGCAACAAACACCCCGGCAAATCCGATAACAGCGCTGACCATCGCAGCCGGGAACAGGTAAGGCGCAGGCACCCACGCTGCGGCACCGGCGCTATCGCCGAACACCTGCGGCACCACCCGGATCAGGGCATAGACCCCGACCTTGGTCATGATTGCAAACAGCGCCGCAACCGCCGGAGTAGACACCGCATATGTGCGCGCCAGCCACAGATGCAGCGGCGCGACGGCAGCCTTCAGCGCAAACACGCTCACCAGCAGCAGTGCAGCAATCCGCAGCAGGCCCTGATCCGCCGGTGCGACTGCGGCCACCCGCAGCCCCATGTCCGCCATGTTGAGCGTGCCAGTCAGCGCATAAAGCAGGCCCAGCGCGATCAGAAACACCGATGAACCGACCAGATTGACGATCACATATTGCACCCCAGCCTTCAATCGGGCGGAGCCTTGGCCATGCAGCATAAGTCCGTAAGATGCGATCAGCAGCACTTCGAAAAAGACGAACAGGTTGAACAGATCGCCGGTCAGGAACGCGCCGTTCAATCCCATCAGCTGAAACTGGAACAAGGGGTGGAAATGCCAGCCCTTGCGATCCGCATGCGTGATCACCGCATGCAGCAGGGTGATCAAGGCCAGTGTCGCGGCCAGCACCAGCATCATCGCCGCCAGCCGGTCTGCCACCAGCACAATGCCGAACGGCGCGGGCCATTCGCCCAGCGCGTAGACGGTGATCGTGTTGTCACCAGCTAGCACCAGCAAGGTCAGCGCCACCCCCAGCATGGCGACACATGAAGCAAACGAAACCCCGATGGCCAGCCCCCGCCGCCGCCGCATCACCAGCAGCGCACAGGGCGCGGCCAGTGCGGGGATCGCAATCGGCAGGATTGGCAGATGATCGGCGAGTGTCACGGCGCGTCTGCCTTTTGGGCCTGATCCGCCGTCCCATCCTGACTATCACACGGAACGGTGTCGCCATCGACATGATCGCTGCCGGTCTCAAGAAAGCTTCTGAGCGCCAGAATCACCACAAATGCCGTCATCCCGAAGGTGATCACAATCGCCGTTAACACCAGCGCCTGCGGCAGCGGATCGGTGTATTCGGAAACCGCCTTGTCCCAGATCGGCGGGCGGCCCAGCACCAGCCGCCCGGACGCGAACAGGAACAGATTGACCGCATAGGAAAGCAGCGTGAGGCCCAGCACCACCTGAAAGGTGCGGGCGCGCAGGGACAGAAAGATGCCGCCCGCCACCAACACGCCAATCGCGCTCGCCACTAGGAATTCATAAGTCATGGCGCATTCCCATCATCACTCGCATCCGCACGCGCGGCGCGTTGAGCAATGTGGCTGAGTTGCGCCAGCGCCAGCATCACCGCCCCGAACACGGTCAGGAACACCCCGGTATCGAACAGCATCGCGCTCGCCAGTTCAAACTTGCCGATCAGCGGCAGGCTGAAATAATCAAAGGTCGAGGTAAGGAAGTTCGCGCCAAAAACCATCGCGCCCAGCCCGGTCGCCATCGCCGTCAGCACGCCCCACGCGATCAACTGGTGTTCGCCGAACCTGCGCCGGCGGGCCGACCAGTCGAAGCCGGCGGCAAGATATTGCACCAGAAACGCAATCGCCACCACCAGCGCGGCGATGAACCCGCCGCCCGGCTGATTATGGCCGCGCAGGAACAGGTAGATGCCGACCGTCAATGACAACGGCAGGACAATTCGGCTCGCCATCAGTAACATCATGGGGTGGCGTTCAGGGGAACGCGGCGTGTCAGTGCGCCACGCCCTCAGCCGTGCACCAGCCGCACCCACCGCGGTTGTTTCAAGCAGCGCAAAAATGCCCAGTCCGGCAATCCCCAGCACGATGATCTCGCCCAGCGTATCATACGCACGAAAATCAACGAGGATCACATTCACGACATTGGTTCCGCCCCCGCCGGACTTGGCATTGGCGAGGTGATAGGCCGCGATGCTTGGCCCCGGATCGCGGGTCAGCATCGCCCAGGCGATCCCGCCGACCACGACGCCGCCCGTGACGGCTAGTGTGGCATCACGCCACCGGTGCGCTGCGGATGACAAAAGCGGCGGGGATTTGGGCAGCAGATTAAGCGCGAGCAACAACAACAGCACCGTCACAACCTCGACCGAAATCTGCGTCAGCGCCAGATCAGGGGCGGAAAACTCGACAAAGGCGAGGCTGATGACAAGGCCGATGACGCTGATATAGATCAGCACGCGGAATCGTTGGCGCGATGCGTTGACCACCGCCGCCGTCGCTGCGATCAGCAGCCCCCAGGCGATAATGGCCGGATATGTCGCAGGCAGACCCGGACGCGCGCCGGTCAGCACGCCGCCCCCCATAATCGCGCCTTCCATCATCAGCGCAACGATCACTGCAAAGCTCGCCAGCAGCATGTTTTGGAGCGAAGGCCTGTGGCTCGCCAGCAGCGCCTTGCGCACCCATCTGTCGGCAAAGCGCAGCGTGGTCTCGAACATCCGCTTGGCATCGGGCAGGCGAGTGCGTTCCCACGCCGCCAGCAGCCCCGCGTGCCGCCACAACAATACCGTTCCGCCAGCGACCGCGATTGCGCTGAGGATTAGCGCAAGGTTGACCCCATGCCACAGCGCCAGATCAAATTCGGGCGCCGCGCTGCCAATTACTGCCCCGGTCACAGCGCCCACCAGCGGCGCGGCAAGCGTCATCGGGATCAGCCCGAGCAGCACTGCCAGCGCAGTCAAAAATGCGGGCGCAGCCCACATGCCAACACCAGGATCATGCGCGCGGGCGAAGGGTTCAGCTTCCCGCGGTTGGCCAAAGAACAGCTGCCACGCCAGCCGCAGCGAATAACCGACCGACAGCGTCGCGCCCAGAGTTGCCAGCACGGGCAGCAGCCATGGCAGGCCAAACAGCGCCAGCTTGGGCGTTTCGTAGAGCATCAGCTCCTTCGAGATGAACCCGCCCAGCGGCGGCAGACCAGCCATCGAAGCCGCCGCCAGCGTCGCGAATGCAGCCGTGATCGGCATCGCCTTTGCCAGTCCCCCCAGCCGCCGGATGTCGCGCGTGCCGGTTTCATGTTCGACGATACCAGCGCTCATGAACAACGCTGCCTTGAATGCAGCATGGTTGAGGATGTGCAGCACTGCCGCCAGCGCCGCTGTCTTCAGCGAAAAGCCCAGCAGCATCACCAGCATCCCCAGCTGTGAGATGGTCGAATAGGCCAGAATGCTTTTAAGATCATGCCGGAACAGCGCCACGCCCGCGCCAAACACCATGGTCACCAAACCAACGCTGGTGACGATCCCGGTGTAAAGCTCGGTCCCGGCCAGCACCGGCCACAACCGCGCCAACAGGAACACCCCGGCCTTCACCATGGTGGCCGAATGCAGATAGGCGCTGACCGGGGTCGGCGCCGCCATTGCGTGAGGCAACCAGAAATGGAACGGGAATTGCGCAGACTTGGTAAAACACCCCAACAGGATCAAACCTAGCACCGCAGGATAAAGCGCAGAGGCACGCACCACATCGCCGCGTTCCAGGATCGTGGCCAGATCGAACGATCCCGCCACCACGCCCAGAAGCACCATCCCGCCGATCAGCGCCAGCCCGCCTCCGCCGGTCACCGCCAAGGCCATGCGCGCGCCGCGCCGTGCGTCAGCCTTGTGTTGCCAGAACCCGATCAACAGGAATGATGACAGGCTGGTCAATTCCCAGAACACCAACAACAGCAGCACATTGCCCGCAATCACGATACCCAGCATCGCGCCCTGGAACAGCATCAGGCTGGCAAAAAACCGTCCCGTTGCCTCCCCCGCGTAAAGGTAGAAATGGCCAAAGATCACCACCGCCAAGCCAATGCCGAGAATCAGCCCGGCAAACATCAACCCCAGCGGATCGACCATCAGGGTCAGCTCCAGCCCGAGCGAAGGCACCCAGCTCCATGATGCGGCGGGCACGTCGCCCCCGATCACTGGGGCGACCATCGTGGCCAGCAGGACAAGGCCCAGCGCGCTTGCCGCCGCAGCAACACCCGAATGCACTGCACGCGATGCGGTGTGCAGCAGCGCGATTACCAGCGCCGCAAGAAATGGCAGCGCCACCAGCGTCAAAAGCGTCAATGGTATAGCCATTGGCGGCCCCGGTGGCCCTTCCGTTTGAAAAATGCGTTGCCGATTGCGCCGTTTGCGCTTGTCTTCGCTTTAGACGAGGCTTTCGCGCAAGGACAAGTCACCATCCACAAACCTGCCAGGTGGCGGTTTCGTTCCCTTTGGCCTATGCCTGTCCTTCATGGACGACAACCAAAACTGCACTTGTCTTGTGCATTGCAGCGTGTAGCTGA
>JANQTR010000194.1 GCA_030731635.1 Erythrobacter sp.
GCACAGGCCTGAGCGCGGCCTGAACCCTATCGCAACGCCCCTGCCAGCAGTTTGTGCAGCTTGGAATGCAACACATCATTCCCGGCCAGCACCTGATCGGCATGGATAGGCAAGGACCGCCCGCGGAAATCGCTGACGAACCCGCCAGCTTCGCGCACCAGCAGGCACCCGGCTGCGGTATCCCATTCGCTGAGGCCGCTTTCCCAAAACCCGTCAAACCGACCCTGCGCCACATAGGCCAGATCAAGCGAGGCCGCGCCAAACCGGCGGATGCCTGCAACCTCTGGGCCGATGGCGCCGAAAATCCGGCTCCATTCTGCAAAATTGCCGTGCCCGAAAAACGGCACGCCGGTCGCCACCAGGGCATCGGCGAGGCGCGAGCGGGCCGAAACGCGCAGCCGTGCATCCTGCAACCACGCACCGCGCGATTTTTCCGCCCAGAAGGTCTGATCGGTGATTGGCTGATAAACCACGCCTGCCACCACATCACCCCAACCGCTGCCGTCCAGCTTTGGCTCCTGCGCGGCGATCGAGATCGCGAAATGCGGGATACCGTGGAGGAAGTTGGTGGTGCCATCCAGCGGATCGACAATCCAGCGCGGCATGCCGGGATCGCCTTCGATCACGCCGGCTTCTTCCATCACAAAGCCCCAACCCGGACGGGCGGCCAGCAGTTCGTCATAGAGCGTGCGTTCAGCGCGGATATCGGCCTTGCTGACAAAATCAGCGGGGCCTTTGCGGCTGACCTGCAAGTGTTCGACTTCGCCGAAATCGCGCCGCAAACGCCCGCCCGCTTTACGCGCGGCGCGTTCCATCACGCGGATCAGACCGGAAATAGCTGCCATGGGATACTCTCTGCCGTTCGCCTCGAGCGAAGTCGAAAGGCTGGGTTGCGGCGTTGGCGTGTCTCGACTTCGCTCGACACGAACGGGTTTAGGGTCGCGCTCAGCTCGCCTTGCCGACGTAGGCTTGCTCGTACACATCGACGATGATGCGTGTGCCAGCGCCGATATGCGGCGGCACCATGATGCGCACGCCGTTGTCGAGGATCGCGGGCTTGTAGCTGGATGATGCAGTCTGCCCCTTCACCACCGCGTCGGCCTCAACGATCATGGCTTCGATCTGCGAAGGCAGTTCGACCGAGATCGGCTTTTCGTCCCACAGTTCCAGGTTCACCTGCATCCCGTCCTGCAAGAACGGGCGCGCATCGCCCAGCAGATCGCCGGGCAGCGTGATCTGTTCGTAGGTATCGTTATCCATGAACACCAGATCCTCGCCCTCGGCATAAAGGAACTGGAATTCCTTGGTATCGAGCCGCACGCGCTCAATTGTGTCGGCGCTGCGGAAGCGCACGTTGGTCTTGCGGCCATCCTGCAGGTTCTTCATTTCGACCTGCATATAGGCCCCGCCCTTGCCCGGCTGGGTGTGCTGGATCTTGGCGACCTTCCAGATGCCTTTTTCATATTCAAGGATATTGCCGGGGCGAATATCGACGCCGCTGATCTTCATGGGGCTATGGGCCTTCGTCAGTGAAAAGAGTTGTGCAAGGAAAATGGAGGAAAGGCGCGCCGCCGGGTAAGGCGGGACCTTCGCAAAGAATGCGCGCCCATAGCCGAGCGCGCCGGTCCGGGCAAGCGCAGGCAGGATCGAGGCGAAATGCTTGGATTATGTCTGTTGCCGCTGATATGGGCCGATCACGATGAAAACCCGTTACATATTTCTCCTGATCGTCAGCGCAGCGGCGGCTGCGGCATTCCTTCCGCGCGATGCGCGCGGACAAAACTCTGCCGCTGGACCGGCGCAGGGCGTGCTGGGCGTGCTCCAGCACGGCAATTGGGAGTGCGCTTTGCCGGGCGATGCCGGAACGACAGCATTTGTCGTATTGCCGGACGAAAGTTTTCGCATCGGCACCGCGTCAAGCTATTCCAGCGCGGCGGGAACCGGGATTTACCTGATGCGCGGCAACGAAGTGGTTTTCACCCGCGGCCCCAAGAAAGATCAGCGCTTTCGGCGGCTTGGCGACAACACCTTGCAAAAGCTCAATCCCGATGGCTCGCCCAGCAAGATCATCTGCACCCGGCTGGGCGGATCAGGCTGACAAGCCACAGCAACCAAGCGTGGATGGTGGCGGGCACGCCATGTCCGCTTAGGTCGCTCCCGGAAGAAAAGCTGTTGTTCAAGTTTCGACCCTTTGCGGACGTAGAGCGTCGCACATTCGTCAGCGGCAGTGAACCACCAATCGCGGAAATTTGCCTTGCCGGTCAGCTGCCCATATGAATTGCCGTTCGTCTGAACCCATAGTGAGTTTGCGAACTGTACTTAGTTCGCTGGGATAGAGCCGTTTCTGCAAGGAGAAGCGAATTGGAAGCCTACCTCCGGAATCTGGACAATATGCTAGCCGCATGGAACGCATCGGATGAGGCAGAGGTTCGCCAGCTGACTGAAACGGCGATGGAGCATAATGTCCACTTCGTTGATCCGAACCACAACATCATGGGTCGCGAGGCCTTCATTACTATGGTTCGTGCCGTGCAGGGCAAAATACCCGGTGCGGTGTATTCACGGGTGAGCCGCGTTGATGTGCAGAACAATCACTGCAGGTATCATTGGGCGATCCATAAAGGCGGCAACCTCCTGATGTCAGGCTTCGATGTAA
>JANQTR010000195.1 GCA_030731635.1 Erythrobacter sp.
AATTCGGCGTCTATCTCGTCAGCGACGGCACCAACAAGCCCTACCGCTGCAAGATACGCCCCACGGCCTTTTCGCACCTTCAGGCGATGGACTTCATGAGCCGCGGCCACATGCTGCCCGACGCGACCGCCATTCTGGGCGCGATCGACGTTGTGTTCGGGGAGTGTGACCGGTGAAGAAGTGGGTTTTCGTCCTCGCGATCGCGATCGCCGTCTATTTAGCGATCAATGTTGCATTGCGTTTTGTCTTCGGTTTGGAGACCCCGTCGGTAGTCCCCGCTTTGGTGGGCGTGTTCGCTGGATTGATTGCTTCAAAGACGGGCGCGAAGAAAGAGTGCAATGGCTGACCGTACCCCCGCTCCCGACACCCCCGAACTGCGCGCCCGTTGGCGCGCGTTCGCATGGACGCCGGAAAACAGGAAAACCGCCGACTGGCACATCGCCAAATATCCCGAAGGGCGTCAGCGCTCGGCGGTGATGCCGCTGCTCGATCTGGCCCAGCGGCAGGTCGGCGCGGAGACCGATACGCAGGGCTGGTTGCCGCTACCGGTGATTGAATATGTGGCGCAATATCTCGGGATGCCGGTGATCCGCGTGCTCGAAGTCGCCAGCTTCTATTTCATGTATAACCTCAAGCCCGTCGGTAAATTCCACGTGCAGGTGTGCGGCACCACGCCCTGCATGCTGCGTGGTAGCGACGACATCATCGCCGCTTGCAAGAAGCGCGGGATGGAGAAGGGCCACGTTTCGGCGGACGGGTTGTGGACCCTCACCGAAGTCGAATGCATGGGCAATTGCGCCACCGCGCCGATGGTCCAGATCAACGACGACAATTACGAAGACCTGACGCCGGAACGCTTGGACGCGGTGCTCGACGCGCTGGCTGCGGGCGAAACGCCCAAGGCTGGCACGCAGGAGCCGGGGCGGCATACGTCTGAGCCTTCGGGCGGGCCGACCACACTCAAGGACATGGTCAGCGCCAACCGCGACTACCGGGGGGAGTGGTGACCGAAGTCGTCTCCATCCTCGGCGCGCTGATACTCGCCTTCATCGCCTACAAGGTGCTGATGGGGTTGATGCGCGTGGGTGTGATCATCCTGATTCTCGCCGTGCTCGCCGGGATGTGGCAGCAAGGAATGATCGGATGAACCCGTTGACGCTCGCTTTCGCCATTCTCGGGCTGACCGGCTTTGCATTGGGCGCGGTGTTCAGCGCGACCGGCAAGCTCGAAATGGGCGTAATCCTGATGGGATTGGGCCTTACGTTTCAGGTGATTTCGCTGGTGCGTCTGCGGCGCGCTAGACAGCAAGGGAAGCAGTGATGCTCGCCGACAAGGACCGCATTTTCACCAACGTCTATGGGTTCCAGGACTGGGGCCTGAAGGCAGCGCAGGCGCGCGGCGATTGGGATGGCACCAAGGCGCTGCTCGAACGCGGGCCCGAGGCGATTATCGAGGAAATGAAAGCCAGCGGTCTGCGCGGACGCGGCGGGGCGGGGTTCCCGACGGGGCTGAAGTGGTCCTTCATGCCCAAGGAATCGCGTGATGGGCGGCCAAGCTTCCTCGTCATCAATGCCGACGAATCCGAGCCCGGCAGCTGCAAGGATCGCGAGATCCTGCGTCACGATCCGCACAAGCTGGTCGAAGGCGCGCTGGTCGCCGGTTTCGCGATGCGCGCGCGGGCAGCCTATATCTACGTGCGCGGCGAATATATCCGTGAGGCTGAGGTTCTGCAGAAGGCGATCGACGAGGCTTATGCGGCGGGCCTGATCGGCAAGAACGCCTGCAAGTCGGGCTATGATTTCGACGTCTTCATGCACCGCGGCGCGGGCGCTTACATTTGCGGCGAAGAAACCGCGATGATCGAAAGCCTCGAAGGCAAGAAGGGTCAGCCGCGCCTCAAGCCGCCGTTCCCGGCGGGCGCGGGGCTCTATGGCTGCCCGACCACGGTCAACAATGTCGAAAGCATCGCAGTCGCGCCGACGATCCTGCGGCGCGGGGCGGCGTGGTTCAGCAGCTTCGGGCGTGAGAACAACAAGGGCACCAAGCTGTTCCAGATCAGCGGCCACGTGAACAAGCCCTGCGTCGTCGAGGAATCGATGAGCATCCCTTTCGAGGAGCTGATCGAAAAGCACTGCGGCGGCATTCGCGGCGGGTGGGACAATCTGCTGGCGGTGATCCCCGGCGGTTCGTCGGTTCCGCTGGTGCCTGCCGCACAGATTCGCCAAGCACCGATGGACTTCGACGGGCTCAAGGAACTCGGCTCCGGCCTCGGCACGGCGGCGGTGATCGTCATGGACAAGTCGACCGACATCGTCCGCGCGATCAGCCGCCTCAGTTATTTCTACAAGCACGAAAGCTGCGGCCAGTGCACCCCCTGTCGCGAAGGCACGGGCTGGATGTGGCGCATGATGGAGCGCCTGCGCACTGGGGACGCGGCGATCGAGGAAATCGATATGCTGCACGAAGTCACCAAGCAGGTCGAAGGCCACACCATCTGCGCGCTGGGCGATGCGGCGGCGTGGCCGATCCAGGGCCTCATCCGCCACTTCCGCCCCGAGCTTGAGCGGCGGATCAACGAGCACAACGCGCAGTTTGCGCCAGAGGCCAGGGAAGCAGCGGAGTGACGTTGTCGTTGCAATATGTCCTTG
>JANQTR010000196.1 GCA_030731635.1 Erythrobacter sp.
CGCAGCATTTCGGCATAGCCGCGCGCGATCAGTGCTGCGCGAGCGTTTTGGCCGAGCGCCAGTCCGTCCACCACCCCGCAGGCGATGGCGAGCACGTTCTTGACCGCGCCGCCAATCTCCGCGCCGGTGACATCATCGGAATAATAGGGCCGAAACGCAGGGCGCGCGATGGCGGGGGCCAACCGATCCCACTGTTCAGTGCCGCCGCCGCAGGCCAGCGTCACCGCTGTCGGCAGGCCCGCGGCAACTTCATGCGCAAAGGTCGGCCCGGATAGCACGGCGATGGCGCTGCCGGGCGATGCGGCGCGTGCCACATCGTTCATCAAGCGCCCGCTGCCAGCCTCAATCCCCTTGGAACACAGCACCAGATCGCGCGGCGGTGTGGGCAGGCCTTCCAGCACCCGGCCCAGCACCTGCGCCGGGGTCACCACCAGCACGGTGTTGATCGCAGCAAAGTCAGCCAGATCGCCGGTCGCACGGATGGTTGTGGCAAGCGAGGCTGACGGGAGGAAAAGCGGGTTGCGATGTTCGGCGTTGATCGCAGCGACGACTTCGGGTTCGTATGCCCACAGCAGCACATTGCGCCCGTCCGTGCTGAGCATCTGTGCGAGCGCCGTGCCCCACGCGCCTGCGCCAATCACGCCGATGGCCAGTTGTGCGGTCATCCCTTTGCTCCGGCCCCGCGCACGGCTTCGGCGGACGCATCCAGCGGCCAGCGCGGGCGGGCAACCAAATCGAGCGGGTCGCCGGTGAAATCGCCGTCAGCCGTCCATCCTTCGGCCGCCAGGCGTTCGCACCCCGCCCAGGCGATCATCGCCGCGTTATCGGTGCATAATGCCAGCGGCGGCGCGGTGAATTGCATCGCGTGCCGGTTTGCAAACCCTTCCAGCGCCGCGCGCACGGTCTGGTTGGCGGCAACTCCGCCTGCCACCACCAATGCGGGGAAGGGGCCAGCCCGCTTCAGCGCGTGGTCGAGCCGGTCAATCAGGCACTCAACCGCCGCTGCCTGAAAACTTGCAGCGATATCGGCCGGGCTATGCGCAGCGCTATCGACCGCCCGCAACACCGCGCTTTTCAGACCCGCAAACGAGAAATGCGGTTCTGCCGACCCTTTCAACGGGCGCGGCAGGGGCACCGCCTTGGGATTGCCCTGCAGCGCCAATCGCTCCACCGCAGGCCCGCCGGGATAGCCGAGTCGAAGCAGTTTGGCGGTCTTGTCGAAGGCTTCGCCCAGCGCATCATCAATCGTGGTGGCCAGCCGCCGATATTGTCCGACGCCGTCGACTGCGAGAATCTGGCAATGCCCGCCCGATACCAGCAGCAACAGATAGGGAAACGCCAGCGCGCTATCAGCCAGCCGGGGGGACAAGGCGTGACCTTCGAGATGGTTGATCGCCAGCAGCGGCTTATCCGCCGCCATCGCGAGCGCTTTCGCGCTCACCAGACCCACCATCACCCCGCCGATCAACCCCGGCCCGGCGGTGGCGGCAATGGCATCGACATCATCAAGCGTCAGGCCCGCTTGCCCCATCACTGCGGCGATCATCGGCGCCAGCCGTTCCGTGTGAGCGCGCGCCGCGATTTCGGGAACCACCCCGCCATAAGGCGCGTGTTCGGCATCCTGACTGGCGATGGCCTGCGCAATGATCACCCGATCCCCGCGCACCAAGGCCACCGCGGTTTCATCGCAGCTCGATTCGATGCCCAGGACAATCGGGGGCACGGTGGCTGCGTCAGAGGTGTGCGTTGCTGATCCCATCCGGCTTCCATCTAGTCGCTATGAAAGCTAGGGCAAGCATCGCTATGACTGAAGCCCCCCCTAAAGCCCCGCGTTTGCGTCTGGGCACCCGCAATTCCCCCCTCGCGATGGCGCAAGCGGTGGAAACCCGCACGCGCCTGTGCGCCGCCCATGGCTGGGATGAGGACGCGGTGGAACTCGTCCCCGTGCTCGCCAGCGGCGACAAGGTGCTGGACCGGCCGCTGTCCGAAATCGGCGGCAAGGCGCTGTGGACCAAGGAACTTGATCAATGGCTGGGCGAAGGCCGGATCGATCTGTCGGTGCATTCGGCCAAGGATGTCGAAACGATTCGCCCCGATGCGTTCCACTTTGCCGCGTTTCTGCCGCGCGCGGACCGGCGCGATAGCCTGGTGGGGGCGGCCAGCATTGCCGCGATCCCGCATGGTGCGACTGTCGGCACCAGCGCCCCGCGCCGGGCGGCACAGCTGCTCAACCTGCGGCCCGATTGCAAGGTCGTGACGTTCCGCGGCAATGTTGCCACGCGGCTGGCGAAATTGCAGGCGGGCGAAGCGGACGTGACCTTTCTGGCCGCAGCCGGCCTTGAACGGCTGGGGCAAAGCGCGGTTGGCGCGCCGCTTGGGTCGGAGCAATGGATCCCTGCCGCAGCCCAGGGCGTGATCGCGATTGAATGCCGCGCTGATGATCCGGCCACCACTGCGCTGCTCGCCGCGATCGACCACGCGCCCACCCGCGCGGAGCTGGAGGCTGAACGCGCGCTGCTCGCCGAACTGGGCGGCACCTGCCATTCGCCGATTGCGGTCTTGTGCGAAACCACGGGCAGCGGCCTTGCGATGCGCGCCGCGTTGTTCAGCCCCGATGGCGCTGAGC